>JABDND010000131.1 GCA_013001145.1 Croceitalea sp.
TTCTGCCACCAAAATCAATGGCAACTTGCGCTAGACAGTCATCCATGGGCAAACAGAAACCATAACGTTCAATACCCAATTTATCGCTTAGGGCCGTTTGAAAAACTTCGCCCAAAGCAATGGCCGTATCTTCAATAGTATGGTGTTCATCTACCTCTAGGTCTCCATTTACTTTAATAGATAGGTCCATTTGACCATGGCGCGCTAGCTGATCCAACATATGATCAAAAAATGCAAGTCCCGTATGAATATCACTTTGGCCTTTTCCATCAAGATTCAATTCAATCTGAATATTCGTTTCATTTGTTTTTCTATGGATGCCCGCCTTGCGTTGTTTTAATTTTAAAAATTCATAAATGCATTCCCAATCGTTGGACTGCAGGGTTATATGTACAGACAAGTCATTCTCTGATATAGTGATTTCATCAGTTCCTAATTGCGTTTTATCATCAATAAATATTCCTTTTGCCCCTAAATTTTTAGCCAGCTCAATATCGGTTAGTCGATCGCCAATAACAAAAGAGTTTTTTAAATCAAACTGATCGGTGAAATACCTCGTCAAAAGACCTGTGCCCGGTTTTCTGGTATTTGCCTTTTCTGACGGAAAAGTTTTATCTATCAATACCTCGCTAAATACAACGCCTTCGTTCTCAAAAGCAGCTAGTATAAAGTTATGTACTGGCCAAAAGGTATCTTCTGGGAAGACATCCGTGCCCATACCGTCTTGATTGGTGATCATCACCAACTCGTAATCCAACTCTTTTGCAATTTTACCTAGATAAGTAAAAACCTTGGGGTAAAATTCCAATTTATCGAAGGCGTCAATTTGCTCGTCTGCCGGTTCTTTAATCAACGTACCATCACGATCAATAAATAATACTTTTTTTGCCATCAGATTAAATTCTTTAATGCGTCGATGAGTTTCTCATTTTCTTCCTGTTTGCCTACTGTTAGGCGTAATGTGTTATCACATAGCGGTTGGCTGCTTCTATTGCGCACCACAATCCCTTGCTGTAGCAATTGTACATAGCGTAAATTGGCATCGTCAACCTTAACCAAAATAAAGTTGGCATCACTTTTATAAATGTGTTTTATACATGAAACTTGGGCTAGCTCATTTACCAAATAAGTGCGGTGTGCCAGTATTTCATTTATTTCGTTTTGGACCATGGTCATTTTTGACAATTTATCCAAAGCTTGTTTTTGCGTGAGTTCATTTACGTTATAGGGTGGCTTAATTTTTTTGAGGACATCAACAATTGTCTTTGAGGCATAACAGATGCCCAATCTTATAGCTGCCAGACCATAAGCTTTTGATAGGGTTTGGGTAACAATCAAGTTGGGAAATTCCGATAAACGCACAACCCATGATTCACTGGCGGCAAAATCAATGTACGCTTCATCAATGACCACGATTCCATTAAATTCATTGAGCAAGATTTCAATACGCCCCATTTCTAAACTATTACCTGTTGGGTTATTGGGAGAGCAAATAAAAATCAATTTGGTTTGCTCATTGACAACCTGAAGTACTTGGTCGACATCAATTTCAAAATTGGGCAGCAGTAGCACGTCTTTATTGGCAATGGCGTTTGTTGCTGCCAATACCCCGTACATACCATAAGTGGGCGGCATGGTGATGACATTATCTACATTTGGTTCACAAAATGCCCTAAAAATGAGGTCCAAGACTTCATCACTTCCATTGCCCAGCAATATTTGATCTACAGATATTTCTTTATTAATGGACAGGACCTTTTTCACCGCTCGCTGATGTGGGTCTGGATATCGATTAAGGCCATTATCGAAGGGGTTTTCGTTGGCATCAATATAAACCATATCACCCTCTTGGGATATAAATTCATCCCTAGCTGAGGAATAAGGCTTCATGTTTTTCACATTATCCCTAATGAGCTTATCAATATCAAACGGTGCTTTTTTTAACTGTTGTCCCATGATTTGATTATGAATTCTCTTCAATTTCCTTTAATCGCAAACTTACAGCATTCTTATGGGCCTGAAGCCCTTCGGCCTCTGCCATGATTTCAATTGTGCGGCCCAATTTAAGCAGTCCTTGCTTATTTAGTTTTTGAAAGGTCATTTGCTTTAAAAAACTATCTAAGTTTACCCCACTATATTGTTTGGCATAACCATTGGTCGGTAGGGTATGATTGGTGCCAGATGCATAATCACCAGCACTTTCCGGGGTGTAATTTCCTATAAATACCGAGCCTGCATTGATTGTATTTTCTACGTAAAAATCTTCGTTGTCAACACAGACAATATAATGTTCGGGGCCGTATTCATTGATTATTTCCAAGGCCAATGCATCATTCTCAACATAAATCAAACGGCTGTTGGCTATTGCTTTTTCTGCAATATCCCGTCTGGGCAAAGAAGCTATTTGGGCATAGATTTCAGTTTCTACCTTATCTATCAATGCTTTTGAGGTGCTCACCAAAATAACCTGGCTATCGGCCCCATGTTCGGCTTGACTCAGCAAATCGGATGCAACAAAGGCCGGATTGGCGGTATCATCGGCAACGACCAACAGTTCACTTGGGCCCGCAGGCATATCTATGGCGATGCCATATTTGGTCGCCATTTGCTTGGCAACAGTCACAAACTGATTTCCAGGACCAAATATTTTATACACTTTGGGCACAGAGGCCGTGCCAAATGTCATTGCGGCTATGGCCTGGATACCCCCTACTTTAAGCACTTTTGTCACTCCACATAATTTAGCGGTATACAGTATGGCATTGTTGAGTTGCCCTTTCTTATTGGGAGGACTGCAAAGTACAATTTCTTTGCACCCCGCAATTTTTGCAGGTATGCCTAACATCAATATGGTCGAAAACAAAGGTGCCGTACCACCAGGAATGTACAGCCCCACTTTTTCTATGGGTCTTTTTTCTTGCCAACAGCTTACCCCAGGCATGGTCTCTACCATGACCTTATCTGTTTTTTGTGCCAGGTGAAAGACTTCAATATTGGATTTGGCCTGTTGAATTGCATCTTTCAACTGGGGCGACAATTCATTTTCGGCAGTTTCAAATTCTTGCGGCTTTACCAATATGTCATCAAGATCAACCCCATCAAATTTTTTGGTAAAGGTTGCCACAGCGGAATCGCCTTCATTCTTAACCTTGTTAAAAACGGAGCTTACGGTTCCCTCGATGGCTTCAAACGATTGGGTTGGGCGCGACATTAATGATGACCAGGATGATTTTGGTGGATTAAATATTTTCTGCATTACATAACCATTTTTTCTATTGGACAGACCAAAATTCCCTCAGCACCAGCCAACTTCAATTCATCAATAACCTCCCAGAACTTATCTTTATTGATGACCGTATGAA
The DNA here is from genome assembly GCA_013001145.1 of Croceitalea sp. GTDB lineage: Bacteria > Bacteroidota > Bacteroidia > Flavobacteriales > Flavobacteriaceae > Croceitalea. The sequence goes on from JABDND010000131.1 coordinate 3,363, forward strand.
CAGAGCTCCAGCCTTCTTCTGCCAAGGGTAAAACTGTAGGACTGCGCATGCCTGGTAAAACAGCTATGATTTCTTTCAATTTGTCATTAGGGGCGTTCATCAATACATATTTGTTTTGCCTTGCCTGTAAAACAGATTTAATTCGAAATTGAAGTTTGGCAAGTATTTTTATACGCTCTGCTGTAATTTTTGGCGAGACGGCCAATACAGCTTCGCTTTTCAAAAGCACTTCAACCTCTTTTAAATTATTCTTGAACAAAGTGCTTCCGCTGGAAACAATATCGCAAATAGCATCTGCAAGACCTATGTTAGGAGCAATCTCTACCGATCCATTAATAATGTGCAAATCGGCATTAATACCTTTTTTCTTTAAATATTTATTTACCGTATTCGGATAAGACGTCGCGATACGCTTGCCTTCAAAGTCTTTAAAGGAATTATATTTAAAAGCCTTGGGTACGGCCATGGATACTTTGCATTTTGAAAAATTAAGTTTTTCGGTGATTGTGATACCCTCTCCTTTCTCAAATAATACATTCTCACCTATTATGGCCACATCGACGACGCCGTCCAACAAATATTGGGGAATATCGCCATTGCGCAGATAAAACAATTCCAATGGAAAGTTTCGTGAATTGGCCTTTAATTGATCTTTACCATTATCGATGGCAATACCGCATTCATTTAATATTTGCAAAGAGTCTTGGTTCAATCGGCCACTTTTTTGTACGGCAATTCTAATTTTAGTCATAGCACTTTGTTCAATTAAAAAACCCGTTTGATTGCTCAAACGGGTCTAGAATTATTTTGAAATACACAAAATATCGTTACCTCGCCTGAGCGCAGTTATCGATATGATGATGTGTATTTAAAGTTCTCATTAAGTCGTAAAATTAAAATATAATTATTAGACAAAAAAGTAATTTTTAGTTATTTCCCAAAATAAGAGGCAGACCAGCATCACCCGAACCAACCACCACCACTTTAGCATTGGGTGATTTGGCAAGTTCCAAGGTGGCTTCTATACCTTTGTCTTGAAGTATTTTGTCGGTTAATGAAGCACTCAGAATTTTGTTGGCATCGGCCTTACCTTGTGCCTCAATAATTTGGCGCTGTGCTTCTTTATCGGCAGTGATAAGTCTAAACTCGTATTCCAACGACTCTTGTTCTTGTTTCAATTTACGTTCAATAGCTTCTTTGATGGTTGGAGGCAATGTAACATCCCTTACCAGCACTTCATTGAGTTGAATGTATTGACCGTCAACGATTTTCTTGGTTTCCTCATAAATTTCTGCCTGGATGGCATCGCGCTTGCTTGAATATAATTGTTCGGGCGTATATCTACCTACAACGCTTCGGGCGGCTGACCTTATGGTCGGCAATAATACCCTTTGTACATAGGCCTCCCCTTTTTCTTGGTGTAGTTTGCCCAAAGATTCATATTTGGGCTCAAACCATGCAGAGGCATCTAATTTGATTTCAAGGCCATTTGAAGATAGCACTTGCATTTTCTCGAACACCTCTTGTTGCCTTACTTCATATACAAAGACTTTGTTCCAAGGTGCCACAATATGAAAACCTTCACCTAAAGGTGGCGCATCTGTAACCACTCCGCCCCCAAAGGTTTTGTATAAAACGCCAGCCTCACCGGAACCGATGGTAACTGCTGATTTTGAAATTAAAATAACCAATACGATAATAATGAAAATTGCGGGTAGCGCAATTTTGGGTAATCTGTCCATAAATTCTCTTTTTTATAATAATCCGTTATACTTTCTGATAAACCACTCTGCGGCCAAGCTCAAGGCCATAAAAGCCAACAAAATGCGAAAATCTATTAAAGATACTACATTTTCCTTGCTTTTTTCCACTGGAGTGAACCTATTGTCTTTCATTAAAAAATCTACCATACCAGAAGCATTGTCAGGATAAAAAACCTGACCACCGGTTCTTGCTGCCAAACGTTCCAATTTTTGATAATTGGCAGAAAGAAACTGTTTTTCCAAATCATAATCCAAGATCAGAAAACTTCCAGATTTAGAGCGCTTGTCTTTCTTTGACATTACCGTAAAGGAATAGTTGCCCGCTGGCAAATCACTTAAATCCACTTCATAATAATTGTTTTGCAACAACATGGGAATTTCACGCACGAAGCCATTATCCGCTTTTCTAATCGTACAAAACAAGGTTGCATTGGTATCAAAATTGTAAAGCTCGTCAAAATAGGAGGCTCTAATATTTGCTTCAGAGCTATTTTGATAAACAGTGCTATAGGTAAGTGTCAATCGCTCCTTCTGTTGGTCCTCGGACAAAAAGAATAGAATCTTACCCATAAATGAATCAAATGATTCAAAACTTTGCTCATTTCGGTATGCTTGCAATCGCCATTTCCAGCTATTTTCTCCCAAAAGAACCACTTCTTGCGCACCTTTTTTATTGATCAGAAACATTAGTGGGTCATCAAGTGACACCCCTTTAATCTCTTGTGTTATCAAAACTTCATGAGGCAGGGTAACCAAAACATCCCCCAGATGGCTATCGAGCGGTGGATAATTTTCCATTCCAAAGCCGCCCAAATCAAAGAGGTCAAATCCTTTATTCAATTGTGGTAAAATTTCTTCCGTTTGATCAAAAACTTCTTTGGAAAAACTGGATTGGATATTGTTGAGAAATTCCCAATCCGTTTGGGTACCCGTAATCGTGAACCTATTGGAACCTCTTTTCTCTAAAATTTCATATAAAGAAGCAAATGAGGTATTGGGTTGGTACAAAATAAATATATCTGTGGCGTCCAATAATTGGTTATTAATATTAGGGGAGGTCAATGTCACTTTACGTTGTTCATTGGCTTCAATTGATTTTTTAAGCATACCCAAATCAGGATGGTTAATTGATGATACCAAGGTGACATTTGTTTTTTCATCAATCACTTCGATGGCGACAAGTTTTGAATTATTGCTTGTGTTCTTTTCGTTTTTCAGAGGACTCAATTCTACCTTAAGTGTATTTATCCCTACATCAGTCGCTTCCAATAAAGTATTAATGGTTGCATTATTACTGCTTTTTCCCAGAGCTACGGTTTTTCTAAATAATACACGACCCTTACTCGAGATTTTCAAAAGTGTACTAATGTTTTGGTCACCGTAATAAGATAGGTTTACCTCTATTGGAAATTTGTTTTTTAAGAAGGCATATTTGTTTAAATTGATTTCCCCTAAATTTATGTCCTCATAAGCTGTTGTGTCGCCTACAACAATCGGAAAAACAGTTATGTTATCACTTAAACTTTTGAATTCATAATCCGTTCCCAAGGTTTGGTTACCATCAGTAATAAGGGCCACAGCAGTTTTGGTCGTACCATATATTTCATTGACGGTTTGTAATGCATTGGCAATATTGGAGGTTTCGGCAGTGAAGTCTATGCTGTCGTTCACTTCCAATCTTTGGCCAAACGTATAGGAATTCAATTTGAATGAATTTGATAGTCGGTTATTTTGAACCAATTGACCACTCGCCGATTGAGCCTCGTCACCACCTAATAAGACGGGAACCGATTTAGAATTATCCACCAGTAGCACCAAGTTTGGTTTTTCGAGAATAAATTCCTTTTTGGAAAATTTAGGGTTGATCAATAGCAAGATGCCTGCAAAAATCGTTAGAAAGCGAATTACACCCAACAGTGCATTTAACTTGGTCCTTTTTGCCTTAAAATAGTACTGAAATAGCATAAGGCCAAGCGAAATAATGGCCGCTAATAAAATTAACAAAAACGTGTTTGTTTGCATATTCGCTTATCGATGGGCCATGTTGGGTTTAGGTCAACATTCCCCCGTCAACATTGAGTACCTGACCGGTTATGTAGGCCGACAAGTCGGAAGCCAAGAATAGACAGGCATTGGCCACATCTTCAGGCGAACCGCCTCTTTTTAATGGAATACCATCTCGCCAGCCCTGTACTGTTTTTTCATCCAATTTATCGGTCATTTCAGTTTCAATAAATCCAGGTGCAATGGCATTGCAGCGAATGTTTCTTGAACCGAGTTCCAAAGCTACAGATTTTGTAAAGCCAATCATACCTGCCTTTGAAGCGGCATAGTTGGTTTGGCCCGCATTGCCCTTTACGCCTACCACACTGCTCATATTGATAATGGATCCTTTTCGTTGTTTTAAAAGGGTGCGCTGTACCGCTTTGGTCATATTGAAGACGGATTTCAAATTGGTTTCGATTACCTGGTCAAAGTCATCTTCACCCATCCGCATCAGTAGATTGTCTTTGGTTATTCCTGCATTATTGATTAGTACATCTATACCACCAAAATCTTCGAGAACGGCGGCAACCAATTTCTCTGACTCTTCAAAACTTGCCGCATTGCTTTTATACGCCTTGGCTTTCACACCTAAGGCGGTTAATTCCTTTTCGAGGGCAATAGCTGGGGCTTCACTTGAACTGTAAGTAAATGCTACATTGGCACCGTGTTTTGCAAATACTTCGGCAATGCCTTTGCCTATTCCGCGGCTTGCACCGGTAATGATGACGTTCTTATTTTCGAGTAGTTTCATTTAAATGATTTTATTGGCTTCTTTCAAATATACGTGTTGTGTGGATTTTTAAAATAAAAAAATCCCGATTGTATCGGGATTTATAAAAGATTTAACTGAAATCTAAGCCAAAACTTCTTTGACTTTGATTCCTATTTCAGCAGGGGAATCGACTACATTGATGCCACAATTCCTCATAATTCGTTTTTTGGCCTGAGCAGTGTCGTCACTGCCACCTACAATCGCCCCGGCATGCCCCATAGTTCTACCTGCGGGTGCAGTCTCACCGGCGATAAAGCCAACTATAGGTTTTTTACTGCCACTAGCTTTATACCACTGAGCAGCATCAGCTTCCAATTGGCCTCCTATTTCACCAATCATCACTACGCATTCCGTTTCTGGGTCGTTTATCAATAATTCAACTGCTTCTTTTGTTGTTGTTCCAATAATGGGATCACCACCTATTCCTATTGCTGTAGTTATACCCAAGCCCTGTCTAACAACTTGATCAGCCGCTTCGTAGGTCAACGTTCCAGATTTTGAAACTATGCCGACCTTGCCTTTTTTGAAAACAAAACCTGGCATGATACCCACTTTGGCTTCACCTGGTGTGATGACACCGGGACAGTTGGGGCCAATTAGGGTACAGTCACGATCTTTGATATAGTTGTTGGCCTTAACCATATCTGCCACAGGTATACCTTCTGTAATGGTTATGATTACTTTTATTCCTGCATTTGCAGCTTCCATAATCGCGTCTGCAGCAAATGCTGGCGGCACGAAAATTATGGACGTATCGGCTCCTACTTGCTGAACCGCTTCATCCACGGTATTGAATACGGGTTTGTTCAAGTGTTTTTGTCCACCCTTACCTGGGGTAACCCCTCCAACGATATTGGTTCCATACTCAATCATTTGCTCGGCATGAAAAGTACCTTCACTGCCCGTAAATCCTTGAACAATAATTTTGGAATCCTTATTTACTAAAACGCTCATAGAATTAAGTTTGTTAGCCTTGACAAAAATAGCCTTTTGAATATCAATATTAAAAGAATTGGATGGCTATTTGTCCTTCATTTTATTGAGTATTGAGGGAATACTGCGTATACTCGCCATTTCTCTCATTTTTAAAGGTGCCTCATCGGCAGGACTCCCAAAATATGTTTTACCTGATTCCAATGATTTGCCCACTCCAGATTGCGCGTAAACCACGGCGCCTTTACCTATGGTAATGCCACTAATGACACCCACTTGGCCCCAAAGAGTCACTTCATCTTCAACAATTACACAGCCCGCTATACCTGTATGTGAGGCAATCAAACACTTTTTACCAATAACGGTATCATGACCTATTTGTATTTGATTATCCAATTTGGTGCCTTCTTTAATTGTGGTATCACCGGTGACTCCACGGTCAATTGTGCAGCTCGCTCCTATGTCTACATTGTTCTCGATAATCACCCTGCCACCAGATATTAATCTGTCAAACCCTTCAGGTCTTTTTTTATAATAGAAAGCATCGGCCCCTAAAATGGTACCGGCATGAATGGTGACATTGTCGCCGATAATTGTATTGTCATAGATGGATACGTTGGAATGAATGAGGCAATTCTTACCTATTTTAACATTGTTTCCAACAAATGTATTGGGCTGTATATGTGTTCCTTGCCCTACTTTAGCTGAACTTGAAATTGAAGTATTGGCGTTTTGAAATGGATTGAAATGAAGCGTTAGTTTATTAAAATCACGAAAAGGGTCATCGCTGATCAACAAAGCCTTGCCTTTTGGGCACTCAACGTTTTTGTTGATCAATACTACAGAGGCCTTTGATTTCAATGCTTTGTCATAATACTTTGGATGGTCAACAAAAACGATGTCGCCTTTTTCGACTACATGAATTTCATTCATTCCAAGCACTTCAAAATCATCAGCTCCAACAAATTGTGCTCCAATAATTTGGGCGATATTCTTTAGGTGATATGGTTTATGAAATTTCATTGGCCAATCTATTCTTTGGCCCGCTCCATATAAGCGCCTTTTTCGGTGTCAATCTTAATCTTGTCGCCTTCATTGATAAACAGGGGAACATTGATTCTAGCCCCCGTCTCAACGGTTGCAGGCTTTGTCGCATTGGTGGCCGTATTGCCTTTTACGCCGGGCTCCGTATGTGAAACTTCCAAAACTACGCTCGCTGGCATATCTACTGATAATGGCATACTGTCTTCTGTATTGAAAAGAATGGTAACAACTTCACCCTCTTTTAATAAATCGGGGGCATCTAAAGTTTCCTTTTGTAATGTAATCTGATTGTAATCGTCTGTGTTCATGAAGTGAAAAGTGTCTCCTTCCGCATATAAAAACTGATATGACCTTGTTTCCACACGAACATCTTCAATCTTATGTCCGGAAGAGAAGGTGTTATCAATAACCTTACCCGTAGTCACACTTTTTAATTTGGTTCTTACGAACGCGGGTCCTTTGCCAGGCTTGACATGTAAGAATTCAATAATTTTAAAAATGTCGTTGTTGTACTTGATGCACAAACCCTTTCTGATATCTGATGTACTTGCCATAAGTTTAATTGCTGCTAAAATAACCTTTCATTATACCGCGCTGTGAATCTCTAATAAACTGGAGAATCTCATCACGTTCCGGTGTTGCTTCCATTTCAGCTTCTATGATTGAAGCTGCCTGCGAATTATTGTAATTTTTTTGATAAAGAATTCTATATATATTCTGTATTTCCCTGATCTTATCTGATTCAAATCCACGACGTCTTAACCCAATGGAGTTGATTCCCACATAGGACAAAGGTTCCCGAGCCGCCTTAACAAATGGGGGCACATCTTTACGGACCAAAGAGCCACCGGTAACAAAAGCGTGATTGCCAATAGATACAAATTGATGCACCGCGACCATACCTGCCAATACCACATTTTGACCTATGGTTACATGACCGGCCAAAGTAGAATCATTACTAAAAATACAGCCATCACCAACGAAACAATCATGGGCCACATGGCAATATGCCATTATTAAACAATTGTTGCCTATAACGGTTTTCATACGGTCTGCAGTACCCTTGTTGATGGTAGCACATTCACGGATGGTTGTATTGTCCCCTATTTGCACAATGGTTTCTTCACCTTGGTATTTTAAATCTTGGGGAGGAGCCGAAATGACGGCACCGGGAAAAATATTACAATTCTTACCTATACGGGCGCCTTCCATAATGGTTACGTTCGATCCTATCCAAGTACCTTCACCAATAATTACGTTATTGTGAATGGTGGTAAAGGGTTCAATGACCACATTCTTGGCGATTTTTGCACCTGGATGCACATAAGCTAAAGGCTGGTTCATAATCTTACCCTTTTGATTTTACGATCTGTGCCATTAATTCTGCCTCTGAGACCAATTTACCATTGGCATATGCGTATGCCTGCATGTGACAAATACCTCGCCTAATGGGCGTGATCAAGTCACATTTAAAAATAAGTGTATCGCCTGGCACTACTTGTTGTTTGAATTTGACATTGTCGATCTTCATAAAAAATGTCAAGTAATTCTCTGGATCTGGCACGGTGCTCAAAACCAAAATTCCACCGGTCTGGGCCATGGCCTCTACCTGTAAAACACCGGGCATTACCGGTGCCCCTGGAAAATGCCCAACAAAAAAGGGTTCATTCATGGTTACGTTCTTGACGCCCACTACGTGGGTATCGGACAACTCCAATATCTTATCGACCAATAAAAATGGAGGCCTGTGCGGAAGCATGTTCATGATTTGGGTGACATCCATTAAAGGAGTTTGGTTCAAATCATAACTGGGCACTTTGTTGCGCTTCTCAATCTTTATGATTTTTGATAGCTTTTTAGCAAATTGGGTGTTAACATAATGCCCAGGTTTATTGGCAATTACTTTGCCCCTAATACGTGTTCCTGTCAAAGCCAAATCGCCGATAACATCCAATAATTTATGCCGTGCCGCCTCATTGGGCTGGTGTAAGGTTAAATTATCCAATATCCCATTGGGCTTAACCGAGAGTTTCTTTTTATCAAATGCTTTTTCAAGCTTTTTCATAGTTGATTCAGAAATCTCCTTGTCTACATAAACAATGGCATTGTTTAGGTCGCCACCTTTTATCAATCCATTTTCCAATAGCATTTCCAATTCATGCAAAAAACTAAAAGTTCTTGCGTTCGCAATTTCATCTTTGAAATCGCAAATTTGTTCAAGGGTGGCATTTTGGGTGCCCAAAACCTTCGTGCCAAAATCGACCATGGTGGTGACTTGGTATTCATCGGAAGGGATGACCGTGATTTCGCTGCCAGTAGCCTCATCTTTAAAAGAAATCACATCTTTGACTATGTACTCTTCCCTGTCTTCTTCTTGAGTTACAATTCCTGCCTTTTCCAAGGCTTCAACAAAATATTTGGAAGAGCCGTCCATAATTGGAGGTTCAGGGGAGTCCAATTCAATGAGTACGTTATCCACATCCATGCCCACCAAGGCGGCCAAAACATGTTCAGAGGTCTGTATTTTGACACCGTTCTTTTCAAGATTGGTGCCCCGCTGTGTGTTGATGACATAATTGGCATCAGCTTCAATAATAGGTTCGCCTTCCAAGTCTACCCTTTTAAATGCAAAACCATGATTTGCAGGAGCCGGAACAAAGGTCATAGTCACATTTTCACCAGTATGCAGACCTACCCCTTTTAGGGTAACCTCTTTAGCTATAGTTTTTTGTTTATTACTGCTTTCCATTGTCAATTTTCTTATGTAAATCTGAAATATTGCTCACTATTTTGGGCAAATTTTTAAAATGAACATACGATTTGTTATAATCACCGTAGTTGAGTGCAGGTGAACCTTGTAAAACTTCGTCATCTTTTACATTTCTTCCAATACCTGATTGTGCCTGAATTTTCACCCTATCACCAATTGTGATATGCCCAACGATACCTACCTGTCCACCAATTAAACAATGCTTGCCTATTTTAGTTGACCCAGCTACGCCTGTTTGAGCGGCTATTGCGGTATGCTCGCCAATTTCAACATTATGGGCTATTTGTATTTGATTGTCAAGTTTGACTCCTTTGCGCAAAACTGTTGATCCCAAGGTGGCCCTATCGATGGTGGTTCCAGCTCCAATATCTACCCTATCCTCCAATATTACGTTGCCGGTTTGAGGAACTTTACTGTACTCTCCTTTTTCATTGGGGGTAAAACCAAAACCATCGGCACCTATGATTGCGCCGCTATGAATTACACAATCATTACCAATTATGGATTCTGAATAAATTTTAGCACCAGCGAAAATGATACAATTATCCCCTATTTTCACATTGTCACCAATATAAACATTGGGGTATATTTTCACATCCTTGCCAATTTTAACGTTCTCGCCCAAGTAAGAAAAAGCGCCTAAATAGAAACCCTCTCCATATTCTGTGGTTTGTGAAACAAAAGAAGGATTTTCAATGCCAACCTTATTATTCTTCACTTGGTTGTAATATTCGAGTAATTTTGAAAAAGACTTATAGGCATCATCTACTTTGATCAGTGTGGTAGAGATTTCCTGTTCAGGAACAAAGTCTCGGTTCACTATGGTTATGGACGCTTTGGTGGAATATATATAGGATGTGTATTTCGGATTTGCCAAAAAGGTCAATGACCCTTGCTCCCCTTCTTCAATTTTAGAAAGTTTATGAACCGCAGTCTGAGGATTTCCCTCAACTTCCCCTTCTAAAATTCCGGCAATCTGGGTAGCTGTAAATTTCATTTGGGCAAAAGTAAGAAAATTTGTCAAACGCTATCCTTTGGATAGCATGCATAATATTTTGTCACGGGCGTTGAGAGTGCCTTTAAATTAAAATGATCGGATGCCGTTGCGACATCGGTCAACTTACCATTTTTATGTAAAATATTGATATTTCCCTTTATTTCATCATACGCTTGGTTACTAATGACCCCCTCAAAAACAAAATAGGATGCCTCATGATCGGTAAGTTGAAAGTGTTTTTTGACCCATTCTTTTTTGCCAGCTATTTTTGTCTTTGACAGGGGTTTATTCTTTATTTTGATATGTAACAGCTCCCGGTTCAACAACATGGTTGAGAGTTTTGCCAATATGATATCGTTATTATTCTGCCAGATTTTGAGGGCCGAAATAATGTCTATATCATCCAAAAGAGCAAAGGTGTTAAGGCTTTCTAATGTAAATTCAGAATGACCATCGGCTTTTAAGAAATAGAGTAAGGTTGGACTGGCCTCAATTTCTTTACCACTTTTCATTAGTCCTTTGGCCCTATCAATGACCTTGATCAATAATTGCTCGGCAACCAAGCTGGTTTTGTGCAAGTACACCTGCCAGTACATAAATCGACGCGCCATCAAAAATTTCTCAACGGAATATAGCCCTTTTTCTTCTATGACCAGCTCGTTGTTGCTTACATTGAGCATGGTCAGCAATCTTTCAGAATTGATGTTGCCTTCATGCACACCAGTGAAAAAACTGTCGCGCTTTAGATAATCCAAACGGTCCATATCCAACTGGCTGGACACTAACTGATTTAAGAAAAGTTTTGGGTGTTTACCCTTATAAATATCAATGGCCATTCGCAAACTACCGCTAAATTCTTCGTCCAAGGCTTCCATAAAACGAAGCGAAATGGTCTCATGATTTAGTGAAGGCACAATTTTAAATTCAAGGGCATGGGAAAAGGGTCCATGCCCTATATCATGCAAAAGAATGGCACAAAGCAGGGCATTTTCTTCATCGTTGGTGATTTGAACTTGCTTGTATCTCAATATTTCAATGGCCTTTCGCATTAAATGCATACTGCCAAGAGCATGATGAAATCTGGTGTGGTGTGCCCCGGGATATACTAAGTATGAAAGTCCCATCTGCGAGATGCGCCGCAAACGTTGAAAGTAAGGATGGGCAATAAGATTAAAAATTAGTTCATTGGGTGTTCCAATAAAACCGTAGATTGGATCGTTGAATATTTTAAGCTTGTTGGTCTGGGCCAATGCGTTTAAATTTATTCCCGCAAAGATAGTCACTATATGAAACAAATCTCAATACTTTGGGTGGACGATGAAATCGACCTCTTAAAACCACATATTTTATTTCTGCAAAACAAAGGGTACGATGTTACTACGGCCCAGAGTGGCCAAGATGCCCTTGAGGAAATTGACAAATCGTCTTTTGACATTGTTTTTTTAGATGAGAACATGCCCGGTCTAACGGGTTTGGAAACTTTGGGAGAAATCAAACAAGTGGATGCTACTTTGCCTGTAGTGATGATCACCAAAAGTGAAGAGGAATATATTATGGATGAGGCCATTGGAAATAAAATCGCCGATTATTTGATCAAGCCCGTGAACCCTAATCAAATTCTGCTTTCGCTCAAAAAAAGCTTGGACAATTCGCGTCTGGTTTCTGAAAAAACAACCGCCAGTTACCAACAAGAGTTTCGAAAGATTGCCATGGACCTTTCTATGGTCAACACTTATGAAGAATGGGTTGACCTTTATAAAAAATTGATTTACTGGGAACTGCAACTAGAGGAAATTGAAGACTCGAGTATGTTTGAAATTTTGGAATCGCAAAAAGTGGAGGCCAACAGTCAATTCAGTAAATTCATCGAAAAGAATTATCGTGATTGGTTTGATGGCGGCGAAGGTCCTACCCTATCACATCAATTGTTTAAAAAGAAGGTGGTGCCAGAATTGGAAGATTCCAAGGTGCTTTTTGTAGTCATCGACAATCTAAGATATGACCAATGGCTCTCTTTTGAAGATACGATATCAAATTTTTACAAGAAAAAAATTGAAGAGCCTTATTTTAGTATTCTCCCTACGGCAACCCAATATGCCCGTAATGCCATTTTTTCTGGATTAACCCCATTGGACATGGAAAAAAAGTATCCGGATTGGTGGAAAAATGATACCGATGAAGGAGGTAAAAATATGTTTGAGAAAGAATTTTTGGGTTCTCAATTGAAACGCTTGGGATTGGACCTAAAGTGGGATTATCATAAAATAAGCAGCTTAAAACAAGGGAAGCACTTAAGTCAAAACTTTAGGACGCACAAAGACAATGACCTTACTGTAATTGTCTACAATTTTGTTGATATGCTTTCCCATTCAAAGACCGAAATGGAAGTCATCAAAGAACTCGCCAGTAATGACAAGGCATATCGTTCATTGACCCAAAGTTGGTTCAAAAATTCACCTTTGCTAGATATTATACAGCAAGCACAACAACTGGGATTCAAATTGATTTTGACCACGGATCATGGCACCATAAATGTAAAGCAGCCCTCAAAAGTAGTTGGCGATCGCGAGACCAGTGCCAATTTACGCTATAAAACGGGTCGTAGCCTTACCTATCAAGACAAAGAAGTATTGGCCGTTAAAGATCCCAAAGAAATTTATCTGCCTATTATCAATGTGAGCAGCTCGTTTATTTTTGCCAAAAATGATATGTTCTTTGCCTACCCCAACAACTATAACCACTATGTAAGCTATTATAGAAATACATATCAACATGGTGGTATATCATTGGAAGAAATGGTAGTTCCTTTTGTAGTTTTGGAGCCCAAATAGAAAATCATGATTTCAAAGCAGTTTCAATTAAAGCAGATAGATGATGTTGCCAATGAACTGCTGCAAACACAAAAGAGTAAAACATTTTGCTTTTTTGGTCAAATGGGAGCGGGTAAAACAACTTTGATTAAGGCACTTGTAAAGAAATTGGGAAGTGCCGATGAAGTGAGCAGCCCAACCTTTGGATTGGTCAATGAATATCATTCTCCAAAAGGCGAGGTATTGGCTTACCACTTTGATTTTTATAGAATCAATGACGAAACAGAAGCCATGGACATTGGCTTTGAAGAATATTTGGCCAGCAATACCCACGTGTTTATTGAATGGCCTGAACTTATCCCCAATTTATTGCCAGATGATGTGAATCAAGTTCACATTGATATTCAAGATGAAAATACCCGTCACATTAGGTTTAGCTCATAAACCACTAAACTTTAACATTTTATTATCTGCTGATAATTAAGAGGTTAATACGATGAACGGTCAATAAGAGCGGATGAAATGCATATTTTATCGATGAAATGCATTTAATGGCGATATATTTTCCTACATTTGAGTTAATGAATTTTTTATTAACCCAAAATTTTAGTACGATGAACACTAAAAGATTGATTTTTGGACTCTTGGCCGTGGTGATGTTAGCTACTACTGCAGTATCGACCATTACCCTTGATGACCAAGACAATGGAGTTAGGAAAAGCGCGGTTAAAATTTCTCCGAAACGTTAACCAAAGCTTTTTTATTCATTATTAAAGGGCAATACTATTATTGCCCTTTTTTCGTTGTCAATACTGACAACTCGACAATCAATGCAGCTGAAGAACAAGACCAACAAAAAAGCCAGGAAGAGAATCATTATCGAATCCGTTGTCGCCGTTTTGATAATTTTGTCCCCCTTCATTTTCAAAATCCATGAATATCTACCCAATGATCCTGAAGCCACAGTACAATTTCTATGGTTTGAGATTGATAATAACGGCTTTAGGGATGTGGAGACCTACATTTGGTTCTTATTGACCAAGCTTGTACCCTTTTATTTGTTGCTCATATGGTTTTTGACCTGTAAACACTGGTGGTACCATACCATCTTGATTCCCTTGATGATGTATGCATTTCAACTTTTTGAATTGTATTTTTCTGAAGACGAATATATAGACACCGATAATTTGCTATGGTTATTGCCGGTATGTATTGTTATCATACCTTTTGTATATTTCATTAGATTAAAATTATATGACAAACATGTACATGGTATTGACTTGGAAGCCATGGATGCCGAACTAAAAATACTGAAAGAAAAGGAAGAGTTGCGCAAAGAACGAGCGAAGCTTGATGAGCGCAAAAAAAACCTTGCAAAAAAAATGTAAATTTGAATAAGTTTCTTATTTACAAGGTATGAACCAACCCTCTTCACCATTTAGCAAACAACAGCTACTTCCTCAAGAAGAAACGTTGGAAATTCTTAAACAAAAGGGCGACCTCTTCATTGGCCTTCCCAAAGAAAACCTTTATCAAGAAAAGCGTATTTGCCTTACCCCAGATGCCGTGAATGCCATAACAGCCCATGGCCATCGCGTAATGATAGAAGCAGGTGCTGGTGAAGGAGCCAATTATTCGGACAAAGAATACTCCGATGCCGGTGGCACCATTACCAAAGACACGAAAAAAGTATTTGGATGTCCGCTGATTTTAAAAGTTGAGCCCCCTACCCTAACTGAAATTGAAATGGTCAATCCGCAGACCATAATGATTTCGGCGCTGCAAATTAAGACCCAATCCAAAAAATACTTTGAGCAATTGGCCAGAAAACGATTGACTGCCATTGCCTTTGAATATATTCGTGATGATGATGGCAAATACCCTGCGGTAAGGTCATTAAGTGAAATTGCCGGTATCTCTTCGATTTTGGTGGCGGCCGAGATCATGGCGACGACCAACAATGGTAATGGGCTTATGTTTGGCAATATAAGTGGGGTGCCCCCGGTTGAGGTGGTTATTATTGGCGCAGGTACGGTAGGTGAATTTGCCGCTAGATCGGCATTGGGACTAGGCGCCAACATTAAAATATTTGACAACTCCATTACCAAACTAAGAAACATTCAAACCCGTTTAAGACAGACGGTGTATACATCGACAATTCAGCCGAAAAACCTTTTGAAATCCTTAAAACGCTGTGATGTTGCCATTGGGGCCATAAGGGGCCAAGACCGTTCTCCAGTGGTAGTTTCCACTTCAATGGTTGAGAATATGAAAAAAGGTGCTGTAATCATTGACGTGAGTATTGACATGGGCGGGTGTTTTGAGTCTTCAGAGATTACCAGCCATGAAAAACCAACAATAGAAAAATATGGCGTTTTGCATTATGGGGTTCCCAACATTCCTTCGCGCTACCCAAGAACATCTTCGATTTCAATAAGCAATATATTCACTCCCTATCTATTGAAGATTGGTGAAGATGGCGGTCTTGAAAATTCTTTGCGTTTTGACAAAGGCCTGCGTAATGGCCTGTATATGTACCATGGTATTTTAACCAATAAATCGGTAGGTGAATGGTTCAATCTATCTTATAACGATATTAATTTCTTGATTTTTTAATGGCTTTTCTAAAACGCTTAGGATGGTACCTTGTTGGGTTTTCCGTGGGTATTGTATTCTTGGTCTTTTTCCTCAAAAAGAAGGCTGATGGCACAGGCACTGAATTTTGTTATTTTCCCAATTGCAGAGTACTCAAAGATTTAAGGGCCAAACCCATTCGCTATGAAAATGGCCTTGAAGCCCAATTTGAAACGGATTCCATTCTTTGGAGGTCGTTCTTCAAGGAAGGTGACATTGATTTTGGTCAGAGTGACACCAAATCAACCCCTTGTAAAACCTATTTTATATCAAACGATACGCAAACCATGAAAGTAGAGAACTGCCCGGATGAAGTTGTCGTGATTTCCATTAATTAGATGCGTCGCCTAGCTTTCTCAGCTTTCAAGAGTTGTAACTCTCTGGATGTTTGCCCAGCTACCGAGGTGTTCTCTTCGGCTCTTCTTATCAAATATGGCATTACATCCCTTACCGGGCCATAGGGCAGGTATTTGGCGACGTTGTAACCATGGGCGGCCAAATTGAAACTAATATGATCGCTCATGCCAAATAGTTGTCCAAACCAAATATTCTGGTCGTTAGGTTGTATATTTTTGGCTTTCATGATATTCATTAATTTATAGCAACTTTCCTCATTGTGCGTGCCCGAGAAAATTGCGAAATGCCCCAAGTTTTCAGTCATAAGTTCAATGGCGTCATCAAAATTTTGATCGGTTGCCATTTTTGAAGAACAAATGGGACTTTTTAATCCCTTTTCTTCCGCTCTATCATTTTCTTTTTCCATATATGCCCCGCGAACGGCCTTAATACCAATGATGATATCTTCTTGTATCGCGATGTTTTTTAATTGTTTCAGATAGTCCATCCGGTCCCAACGATACATTTGTGCCGTATTGAAGACAATGGCCTTTTTCTTGTTGTACTTGCGCATCATCTCAAGGGCCAAGTTATCTGCAGCTTCTTGCATCCAGCTTTCTTCAGCGTCGATCAAAAGGGCCACCTCCAAATCAAACGCCTTTTTGCAAACCTTATCATATCTACCAACAACACGTTGCCACTCGGCTTGCTCTTCTTCAGACAAAGATTTGCCACTCCCTATTTTTTCAAACAAATAAAACCTACCAAAGGCACTTGGTTTGAAAACGGCAAAGGGGATAGCCTCTTTTTCTTTTACAAAATCAAGAACACGCAGCACTTTCGCCAAGGCATTGTCCAACAGGTTTTCTTGCTTCTTTCCTTCGACCGAATAATCAAGAATGGAACTTACCTTTTCTTGATACATTTTATCAATTATCGGTAAACAGTCTTCCTCACTGGTTCCCCCACAAAAATGGTCAAATACAGTAGCTCTTATAAGTCCTTCAACAGGCAAGCGAGCATTGATGGCAAAATTGGTCACGGCTGTTCCAATGCGAACCAAGGGTTCATTGGCTATGAGCTTGAATAAAAAATAGGCTCTTTCGAGCTCAGAGTCGCTTTTTAATTTAAAAGCAATTGAAGTATCCTCAAAAATTCGCTGCATAATTATCAAATTGTCAAAGAAGCAAATATAAGCAGGCAAAGAATATCCTTTTCATTAAAATTTAGCTTTATTTTGCTTTTGGATAAGAACAAATGAAATCAGTAAGCTCCGGTACACACGAAGTGCATTTTGAAGACTTGGCCCTCGCGGCTCTCAATCAGTTTCTAGGGCAAAAACGCTATTCAAAAGTATTTTTATTGGTCGATAAAAACACCAAAATACATTGCCTGCCTATTTTCAAAAAATTAATTGACCACCCCATAGATGCTACCATTGAAATTAAGCCAGGGGAAATCAATAAAACCATTGCCACCTGTGTAAAGGTCTGGCAAGAGCTTTCACAACAAGGCGGAGACCGCAAGAGCCTGCTCATCAATTTAGGTGGCGGGGTGGTTACCGATCTTGGAGGGTTTGTCGCATCCACTTTTAAAAGAGGCATTGATTTTATCAACATACCAACCTCTCTCTTGGCCATGGTGGATGCATCTATAGGTGGTAAAACGGGAGTAGATCTGGGCGCTCTCAAAAACCAGGTTGGCGTCATCAACCAACCAAAAATGGTTCTTATTCTACCGCAGTTTTTAAAAACGCTTGAAGAGCGACAATTGACCAGTGGTTTTGCTGAAATGCTCAAACATGGCTTGATTGCTGACAAAAAATATTGGAATGAATTGATTCAAGGTGTCGATTTTTTTAATGCAAAACATATACAATATTCAATTACCATCAAAAATACTATCGTAGAGCAAGACCCTACGGAACAATCCATTCGCAAAAAGTTGAATTTTGGACATACCCTTGGCCATGCCATTGAATCTTATTTTCTGGAAAAACCTGGCCTTAAAACTTTATTGCACGGAGAGGCCATAGCCATTGGAATGATCTTGGAAGGCTACCTCTCCCATGAGTTGACCGGACTTTCAAAATTGGAAAGGGATGAAATAAAGAAAGTAATGCTGACCCATTTCAATAAAATATCTTTTGAACCGGTGGATATTGAAATAATACTTGATTTATTACAGCACGACAAAAAAAATGAGCACGGTAATATAAATTTTGTGCTACTGCGAGAAATTGGAGATGCAGCCATTGACATCAAAGTACCCTTCGCGCTATTCGCCAAAGCATTTGCTTACTACAAAGAATCATAGGTACATATACTAAAACTCGGCATTGACAACTCTTTGGGCAAGAGGCCCACAAAAATTCTTAGATTAGGTTAAAGAAATCATAACAACCTACTATGAGACGTATTATTGTAGATTACAAAAAACTGGACCATGAGACGGCGGCTTTGCTTATTGATTTGTATCCACATGGCTATGGCGATGAAGACATAATTGTGCTTAAAAAACCAGATGGTGAACTTATAGAAGCAGTAGAAGTACGCACTGAAGACACTATTTATTTGGTCAAAATAAGTAAAAGCCTTGCAAACTTCATTTCAAACTTTGAAGAAACCATTGAAAAAGAACTGGACGATGATACCAAAGAACCGGTTCTTGAAGAGGAAAACCCCGACAATGAACTGGATATGGATTTAGAAGGTGATTTAGACTCGGACGATAACTATTAAATACCGCTTAAATCAAGTAACGACTTTCCAGTATTTGTTTGTGGTGCCGCTCATGCCCGCAAATTAAAAAACCCAAGGCACGAACACTCATAAATGAGTTGCTTGCCATGCCTCCCCTACACATCATTTCATCATCAAATGACTCAAACAAGCTTATGGTAGCCTTTCTTACGGCTAAATACTCTTTTAAAATTGAATCTAAATTTCGCTTATTGGCCTTGGAATGTGGTACATAGGCATCTTGGTCAAAGCCTGGTAAAGACGTTGCATCGTTTCTTGCAAAACGCAATGCTCTATATTGAAAAACCCTTTCTGTATCAATTAAATGTACCAAAACCTCCGCGACAGACCATTTGCCATCATCATAAGCAAATTGCAACTTATTAGTGGAAATCGATTTCATAAAATCGACCATGAGTTCCGAGCCTTGCTGTAAACATCCTTTAAAAGAAGATTCACCAAGAATGGTTATGTATGGCTGATAGTATGGATTATATTCTGCTTTGGGTAATTCTGATGCCAGCATCAACCGTGATTTAGAGTTCACCGAAAATTGTATGCATCAATCTCTTTTTGTCATTGATGCTCTCTTCAAGAGAAATCATGGTTTCTGTTCTACTTATGCCTTCTATGTCATCAATTTTAAAGATGATATTCTTGGCATGTGTGGTATCCTTGGCCCTTATTTTACAAAATATATTGAATTTGCCCGTAGTTATATGAGCCACTGTCACATATGGAATTTGGGCCAAGCGCTCCAAAACAAATTTGGTTTGATGAGTTTTCTCAAGAAAAATGCCGACGTATGCTATAAAGGAGTATCCCAATTTCACATAATCAAGTGTTAAAGAAGAACCTTTAATGATTCCACTTTCTTCCATCTTCTTTACCCGAACATGAACGGTACCTGCGGATATCAATAACTTCTTAGCAATATCTGTAAAAGGGGTTCTTGTATTGTCAATTAACATATCAAGAATCTGATGATCGATTTCATCCAATTTTACTTTGCCCATATTAATGCTATTTTCAGCAAAACTACTAAATAATCGAATATTGTATAACGAATTCAATATTTATTTGAAAATTATGTAATAAAGAACTTCAATAAAGTAGTTTTTTCCTTTAATGTTCATTTGCAATAATAAAAAAAGGAACAAAATCTAAACATTTTAGTTTACAACCAATAATAAACCAATTGGCATATTATAAATATTACATTTGTAAACACATATCTCTTTAGAAATCCTGGAAAGCTTTTAGTTATTTACAAATGTAACGTAAATTTACATATTGAATCTATAAAGTAGGTTATATTACTGTATATCAATAATATAATAAACTATATTGAAACTATTAATTCTATTTAAAATGATAAAATTAACATCTTTTTCGATGAGTAATACGCCTTCTAATGTATCTTTGTGTAAATTAAATATACAATTGTGAATACTGATTTTGTTTCGAGGCTACAGCTTATTATCTCGCATTATGAGATGAGCTCGGCTTCATTTGCCGACAAAATAGGTGTGCCGAGATCGAGCATATCCCACTTACTTTCTCAGCGTAATAAACCAAGTTTGGATTTTGTGATGAAAGTCGTAAAAACATTTCCAGAAGTAAACCTCTATTGGTTATTAAATGGCAAAGGAAGTTTTCCAAGTGAAAAAAATATTTCTAGTGGTGTTGAGGCTGCCTCCTCTTCTTCTCATTCAGATTCCTTTTCCGAGCAACCTACTACTGCAAAAAACCATAGAAAACCTCCTTCTACTTCCATTTCATCGTTCAAACAGGCCATCAAGGTCATCGTCTTGTACAATGATGGTTCGTTTGACTCTTTTGATCCCCCGAAATAGATTTCTAAGAAGAAAAGTATTTTTAGTATTTTTCGACAATGAATAAAACACTAGTCCCCTTAGTTATAATTATCTTGGTTTCATGCCAGTCGCCACAGCGAAATTGTGTAGATTTTAAGACTGGAACATTTGAATTTAGCTCTGAGATTGATGGCGAAGTGGCCACAACTACCTTCGTGCGTAATAATGACCATGAAATAGAATCTTTTAGAGGCTCAAAAGACACCTCGACTTTACGCTGGATAAATGATTGTGAATACATATTAAAAAGAATCAATCCTACAAATAGGGACGAAGAAAAACCTATTCATATAAAAATTTTGACTACTTCGGATAGTTCTTATACATTTGAATTCAATGTGGTGGGAGAAACCAATAAATTAAGGGGCACTGCCTACAAAAAATAATTTCTATGTTTGAAATATTTACCAGTCCTGATGCTTGGATAGCGTTATTGACCCTGACTTTTCTTGAAATCGTATTAGGTATTGACAACATTATTTTCATATCGATTGCGGCGGGTAAACTGGAACCCAAGGCCAGAAAAAAGGCCACGAACATAGGTTTGGTTTTGGCCATGGTCATGCGTATTGTACTACTTTTTGGCATCACTTGGTTGACCTCATTAAAAAAACCCTTTTTGGTTTTGACCGAATCTTGGATTAACGGGGGCATAAGTTGGCAAGCGCTCATTTTGTTTTTAGGAGGCTTGTTCCTACTCTATAAAAGCACTAAAGAAATACACGAAAAGGTTGAGGACCGAGGTCATGATGAACGCGAAGTTAAAAGTCAGCGATCTTCTTCATTAGGCAACGCCATTGTTCAAATAACGGTCATCAATATTGTTTTTTCTTTTGACTCCATATTGACCGCAATTGGTATGACCAATGGTATTTCGCCCAATCCCAATGACGCTTTGATCCTGATGGTTGTTGCCGTGGTAATATCGGTAATTATAATGATGCTCTTTGCCAATCCTGTTGGTGAATTTGTAAACAAGCACCCATCCATTCAAGTATTGGGACTTTCTTTCTTGATTTTGATTGGGTTTATGTTGATTGCCGAGGCCGCACACATTTCACATTTGGTAGTGTTCAACAATGAGGTTGGAAGCATTCCAAAGGGGTATCTCTATTTTGCCATTGCCTTCTCGCTCATGGTCGAATTCTTGGATATGCGCATGCGCAAAAACAAAAAGCCCGTAGATGAAGTTATTGAAGACTAATTGGGCCGCTGATAGGCCAAGTTAGGATTCATTTGCTTCTGTTCCTTGAACAAGGCCTGCTGTTGTTTTACAGTCATGGTACTTCCATCATGGCTCCAGCCAGGAGGGCCGAAAATATACATCAGTTTATGTGAAAGCTTTTTAGATTTTTTCACATCGTTCCAAATGTCTTTGAACTCATGTGTCAAAATGACCATAGGATTATAGGAGTCAGGAGAATGGATAACACCGTATTTTACATCTATATCATCATCCAGCTCTTTCCAAGTGCCAAACATTTTGTCAAAGATGTTTAAAAAGCCCCCATGGTTTTTATCAAGGTACTCCACATTTTGTGCATGGTGAACTTGGTGCATGGTATGCGTATTGAATATTTTCTCAATAAAACCCATTTTGGGCACATAGACCGAGTGCAGTTGAAATTGCCATAAGGCTTCTATACCTAAACAAACGACCACCATTTCCGGAGGAAATCCAATAGCGGGCAACCACATATAGAATAAAGGTTTGTACAAAATGGTAAACCATCCGTTTCTTACCGCTGTACCTAAATTAAAATTATCGGAAGAGTGGTGAACAATGTGTGCCGCCCAGAGAATCCTTATTTCATGATTCGCCCTATGAAACCAATAATATGTAAAATCATCTGCAATTTGGCAAATGATCCAAACATACCAAGCGTAACCAAAAGACTCATAACCCAATACATTTTGACGGATGCCATCCACCATGGGATTACAGGTCTCATACACAAAATTAAAAAGTACTATAGCGAATATGACCTTAAACAAAGGGCCTAGAATTGCTGACCCTATTCCCATAAAACCACTGGCGGCCAAATCTTTCCAATTGTACAAATGATCATCACCATGGGCCTTACTATAGGTAAGTTCAAACAATATAAAAGCAATAAAAACAGGCACTCCGTAAACTAACGGGTTGGTAAACTCCATATAAAAAAATTAAGAAAAGGGTTAGTGTGCATATTAAGAATAACGGGAAAATAAGTAGAATAATGCATTAAAACAAAGTTGTTTGATCAGAACTGTTTTTTGGCTCATCACTGCTCCCTTTGTCGATGGCAACATCTTCTTCATCAATCACTTCAATTTCTTTGGGTGAAGGTGGTAAAGGCTCTTCGTAGGGCAAGGGGTCAAGGGCATTAATATTTTTTACTTTGAGCGATGTCAACTGGTTGCCCAAAGCTTTGATTCCCTTAATCGAAATAAATTCTTCAACATCCACTATTTGATTTGGCTTTGCTTCTTTGCCTCTGGGTTTCACAAAATCCAATTCTACGACCGGTCGCCAATCTGTGGATATTAATTCTAAATGGGATTTTGGATGTTCGGTAATTACCAATTCTTCTTTACCCGGGGTTTCAATCACAAACCGCTTGATGTAATATCGCTCCTTTTCACCATCATAGTAAATGGCAGATAGAGGTTTGTTCGGATTCCACTTTTCCAATACAATCATGTCGCTGTCAAAGCGGGTGTTCAAATCGGGTAAAATGGTTTTTACCATACCCTTCTGATTAACCACCAACAGCATATCGTCCGGCTTAAATTCCCCCAACAAATCGCCACGTTCATCTACATTGAGTCGCTGGACAATATCATCGAACCATATTTTTCTCGGTTTAAGGGTAGATAATCCTTTTTCTTTTAGTTCAATGCGTTTGACAGAGTATTTGGTGACAATATTCCCTTTTGATGCCCTTCCTTTTATAAGCACGTCGGCAAAATCAATATCCCACTTGAGCTTTTTTATACTGCCCGATTGCCTTAGGTGAACGGTGACCACTTCTGCCTCACCATTTGGATTGGCCGAAAAATAAAGCACTTCAGAACTGGCCTTGCCATTGGTGAGGTCATAAATTTTATCGCGGGTTATGCTGGTGACATTGAAACGTTTGATGTAGCTGGGGCCGCCCCTGCCATCCTTGTATATCATATTGTAAATAGTGCGCTTATCCCGCTTTTTAAATATGGCGACATGCATTATGTTCTTACCTACAAAGGTTTTGGCATCTACCTTGGTTACTTGCATTTTACCGTCTTTGGTAAACACAATTATATCATCAATATCACTGCAATCTGCAACATATTCATCTTTGCGCAATGAAGTGCCCACAAAGCCTTCGTCACGGTTCACATAAAGTTTGGTGTTTCGAATCACCACTTTGGTAGCTTCTATATCATCAAAAATTCGAATTTCCGATTTACGCTCCCGACCCTTACCGTATTTGCTTTTTAGCCCCTTGAAATAATCAATCGCAAAATCGATGAGATTGTTTAAGTAGTTCTTGGTTTCTAAAATCTTATCTTCAAGAGTCTCAATTTGTTGTTTGGCTTTATCAATATCAAATTTTGAAATACGTTTGATGCGGATTTCTGTCAAACGGACAATATCCTCTTCGGTAACGGCCCTTTTTAAATGCTTGGTATGGGGTTTAAGCCCTTTGTCAATGGCCGCAATAACACCTTCCCAGGTATCTTCTTCTTCTATATCGCGATAAATACGGTTTTCGATAAAGATGCGCTCCAACGAAGCAAAGTGCCATTGTTCTTCAAGCTCATTTAACTGAATTTCCAACTCCGCTTTTAACAACTCAACGGTATGGTCTGTTGAACGCTTGAGCATTTCGGTCATGCCCATAAAAATGGGTTTGTTGTCTTCAATAATGCACCCCAATGGTGAGATGGAAGACTCACATGCCGTGAAAGCATAAAGGGCGTCTATGGTTTTATCGGGCGAGATACCGCTGGGTATATGAATCAATATTTCAACTTCGGCAGCCGTATTATCCTCTATTTTTTTGATTTTAATCTTCCCCTTATCATTGGCCTTTAAAATAGAATCGATCAAAGACGAAGTATTTGTGCCGTATGGTATCTCTCTAATGACCAAGGTATTTTTATCAAAATTCTCAATCTTGGCCCTAACTCTAATCTTACCACCTCTTAGACCATCATTGTAATTGGTCACATCAATAATCCCCGCGGTAGGAAAATCTGGAAAAATAGTAAACTTTTTACCTTTTAGGTGATTGATAGATGCATCGATCAGTTCATTGAAATTATGGGGCAAAATTTTGGTCGAAAGACCCACGGCGATTCCTTCGGCCCCTTGAGCCAATAATAGAGGAAATTTTACAGGAAGGTTTACAGGCTCTTTCTTTCGGCCGTCATAGCTTAATTGCCAATCGGTTATTTTGGGGCTAAAAACGACTTCGAGTGCAAACTTTGAGAGCCTGGCCTCAATATATCGGGAAGCTGCAGCGCCGTCACCGGTAAGAATGTTTCCCCAGTTACCCTGGGTGTCAATCAAAAGGTCTTTTTGACCTATTTGTACCATGGCGTCTCCAATACTTGCGTCTCCATGTGGATGGTATTGCATCGTATGCCCTACTACATTGGCGACCTTATTGTACCTGCCGTCATCCAATTCTTTTAAGGCATGCATGATACGTCTTTGAACTGGCTTAAAACCGTCTTCTATGGCAGGAACTGCACGTTCTAAAATCACGTAAGAGGCGTAATCTAAAAACCAGTCTTTGTACATGCCCGTTACCCGGGTCAAGGCCTCGTCCGATCCTTCTTCTTCATTGCCAGGCGCATTGTTCAATGCTTCATTCTCTTCCATGTATTTATTACGTATCTATCTAATTTACTATTGGTTATCTTCAACCAAGTCAAGTTCTACTTTTAGGTTTTTAATAATAAATTCTTGGCGGTCTGGCGTGTTTTTTCCCATATAAAATTTGAGTAATTCTTCAATGGACATGGCTTTGTCTAGCATCACAGGTTCAAGACGTATGTCATCACCAATAAAGTGCTGAAACTCATCGGGTGAAATTTCACCCAATCCTTTAAATCGAGTAATTTCTGGTTTGCCACTTAATTTTTCAATGGCCTCCCTCCTCTCTTCATCGCTGTAACAATAGATGGTCTCTTTCTTGTTGCGGACCCTAAATAAGGGAGTTTGAAGAATATAGAGGTGATTTTCTTTAATCAATTCTGGAAAGAACTGCAGAAAAAACGTAATCAGCAACAATCTTATGTGCATACCATCAACATCGGCATCTGTGGCGATGACAATGTTATTGTACCGTAGATCTTCCATTGAATCTTCAATGTTGAGAGCGGCCTGCAAGAGATTGAACTCTTCATTCTCATAGACGATTTTTTTTGACATGCCGTATGAATTAAGGGGCTTACCCCTTAAACTGAATACAGCCTGGGTATTCACATCTCGTGATTTCGTGATCGATCCTGACGCCGAATCGCCCTCTGTAATGAACAAGGTCGACTCTAATCGCCTGTCTTTGGACAGATCGCCCAGATGGACTCTACAATCCCTAAGTTTTTTATTGTGAAGACTGGCCTTTTTCGCACGTTCCCTAGCCAATTTTCGAATTCCTGACAGTTCTTTTCGTTCTTTTTCGGCCTGTACAATTTTCCGTTGTAAGGCCTCTGCCGTTGGCGGGTTTTTATGAAGGTAATTATCTAGGTTGCGGCCTATGAAATCATTGATATAGGTGCGCACCGTGGGCAAATCGCCACCCATATCGGTAGATCCCAATTTTGTCTTGGTCTGGCTTTCGAAAACAGGCTCCATTACTTTTATCGCAATGGCCGAGATAATCGATTTACGAATATCTGAAGCATCATAGTTTTTACCGTAAAAATCTCGGACAGTTTTCACAATGGCCTCGCGAAATGCAGATTGATGGGTGCCGCCTTGGGTGGTATGCTGGCCGTTCACAAAGGAATGGTACTCTTCGCTATATTGGGTTTTACTATGCGTTATGGCTACCTCGATGTCGTTTCCCTTTAAATGAATGATAGGGTACAACATGTCATCAACATTGTTGTTGTCTTCCAATAAATCTTTTAATCCGTTTTCTGAATGGAATTTTTCTCCATTGAAAACAATAGTCAGGCCTGGATTTAGATAAACATAGTTTTTGAGCATGCGTTCCACATACTCGTTGCGGTATTTGTATTTTTTAAAAATAGCCTCGTCCGGCACAAAGCTGACCAAAGTTCCTTTGCGCTTGGTCGAATCCACTAAATCTTCATGAACCAGATTGCCAGCTTTGAATTCGGCCGCTTTGGCTTTACCATCTCTAATGGATTCAACTTTAAAATAATTGGAAAGGGCATTTACAGCTTTGGTACCCACCCCATTAAGTCCAACTGATTTTTTAAAGGCACGGGTATCGTACTTACCCCCAGTGTTCATTTTAGAAACCACGTCAACGACCTTGCCCAGTGGGATGCCGCGACCATAATCCCTTACATTTACCGTGCTATCTTTGATTACAATTTCAATGGTCTTACCAGCGCCCATAACAAATTCATCAATGCAATTATCGATGACTTCTTTAAGTAAAATGTAGATACCATCATCGGCCGAGGACCCATCGCCCAGTTTACCTATATACATACCGGGTCTCATTCGAATATGCTCTTTCCAATCGAGCGAACGAATATTGTCTTCGGTATACTGGGTATTTGCCATCTGATAAAGGATTATCCTAGCTAATATAAAATTCTAAGGCAAAAATCAAAATGCACCCCTGATAAAGTAATCAACAATTAAGAACCTCAATTGTTGATAGCTATTTTAGACGTTAAACCTAAAGTGCATTACATCACCATCTTTCACCACGTACTCTTTGCCTTCAACACGCATTTTGCCCGCCTCTTTGACTTTTGCTTCGCTACCATAATTTACATAGTCATTATAAGCAATAACTTCAGCACGTATAAATCCTTTTTCAAAATCGGTATGGATTACTCCCGCTGCTTGGGGAGCGGTCGCCCCCACAGGAATCGTCCATGCGCGAACCTCCTTTTCCCCTGCCGTGAAATAGGTTTCAAGATCTAATAATTTATAAGCGCCCCGGATAAGTTTTGCCGAGCCTGGTTCGGAAAGACCCAAGTCTTCAAGAAACATTTGTCTTTCTTCAAAAGTTTCCAATTCTGTAATGTCCGCTTCGGTTCCCACCGCCAAAAAAATAACCTCTGCATTTTCATTGGCAACTGCCGCCTTCACATTTTCAACATATTTGTTACCGTTTACAGCAGCATCTTCATCTACATTGCATACATACATTACGGGCTTATCGGTAATCAGTTGTAAGGGTTTCACAAATTCTTTACGGTCATCATCAGAAATCGACAATGCCCTTACCGATGTTCCGGTTTCCAGCCCTGCCTTAATAATGTTTAGTACGGCTTCTTCTTTTTGAGCTTCTTTATTGCCGGTTTTAGCAGCGCGTTTGACCTTGTCCAATTTTTTTTCAACACTTTCAAGATCTTTAAGCTGTAATTCCATATCAATGGTTTCCTTGTCGCGTATTGGATTTATGGAACCGTCAACATGAACAATGTTCTCATTGTCAAAACAACGCAATACGTGCAAAATGGCATCGGTTTCCCTGATATTACCCAAAAATTGATTGCCCAATCCTTCACCCTTGCTCGCACCCTTCACGAGTCCGGCAATATCGACAATTTCGACCGTTGCCGGTACCACCCTTTCTGGCTTGACCAAGCCTTCAAGTTGCTCTAAACGGGCATCTGGAACACTGACCACACCTATATTGGGTTCAATGGTGCAAAAAGGAAAATTTGCACTTTGTGCTTTGGCATTGGACAGGCAATTAAAGAGCGTTGACTTACCTACATTTGGCAATCCTACAATTCCGGCTTTCATGCTTTGTTTTTAGGGTTGCAAATATAAGTTGAAGTTTTGTATCCGTCGAAGACAAATTCATCTAAAGGCCGCTCCATAAAAAATAAAAGCCCATGATGATCATAGCCATAATGGTCAATATGGCAATGACGGAAAGGATGCATCCTGCCTGTTTCCATATACCATTATATTCTTTTTGCTTTTCGTGCATGTATCACCTTGACTGCGACAAAGATAAAACTTCTCATAGTTTTCCATGAGTGAATACCGCCGTTTTGGCTATTTTTAACGCATGGGCAAAATAGCTTTACAGGGAATTGTATATGATGAAAAATCATCTTATTTAGAAGGACCTGCCTTGGCACCGCCTTTGATCAGGTCGGCCTATCATAATGAATCGGCAAATTATTTTGCGGAAAGCGGCTTGAAGGTTGTTCCAGAATTATTTGAAGATTGTGGTGATTTTGCTATCAAAGACTATTTTGACATTGAAAGTATCACTTTAGATAATCTTGGCAAAAATTTGCCTTTGATAACGTTTGGTGGCGACCATTCCATTACTTTTCCCATAATAAAAGCGTTTCATTCATTATTTGGCGAAATCGATATTTTGCACATTGATGCGCACAGTGATATGTACAATGATTTTGAAGGCGACCCCTATTCACATGCCTGTCCGTTCAACCAAATCATGCAAAATGGCTTGGCCAGTAGGTTGGTACAAGTTGGCATAAGAACACTAAGTGATGAACAAAGGGCCAATATTTCAAAATATAATGTGGAAGTCATCGATATGATAGATTTTGGTCATAAGCCAATACCGACATTTCAAAAGCCCATCTACCTATCAATGGACATTGACGCGCTTGATCCTGCATTTGCTCCGGGCGTTTCACATCATGAGCCAGGTGGTTTGACCACAAGAGAGGTTCTCAAAATCATTCAACAAATAAACGTTCCCATTATAGGCGCGGATATAGTTGAGTATAATCCAAAGCGGGACCTTAATAACATGACAGCTATGGTCTGTGCCAAGTTATTTAGGGAAATAGCAGCAAAAA
>JABDND010000120.1 GCA_013001145.1 Croceitalea sp.
TCACCACCCTGCCCGATTCTTGGGCGATCAACAAGCGGTTCATCATGTTGCCCATAAACAGATGGGACGAAGAGTATGAAAGGGTGCTTTTAGGAGGGCTCACCTGCGACAGCGATGACTATTACAATAGCGAGCAGAATATGAACGCCATCTATTTGCCCAAGTTCAAAAAAGACAAACCCCTATACATTGCCTTTTTTAATACAGGCGCATACCAAGAGACCATCGGTGGTTTTGGCGGTCTGCAACATTGCTTGATACCACACCCCAAACACGTGCTCATTCAAAAAGACGCCGAGGGGAATATAACAACGAAAATTTTTAAAGAACAACAGACAGCAGCTCAAATGCTGCAAATATTAGGTTATGAACAATTCGAATTATGCGGGGATTCCCGATGAGTTTGCCCAACTTGACAAATCAAAGATTGTATTGATACCTGTGCCCTATGACGGCACAAGTACCTGGGGTAAAGGGGCCGATAATGGGCCCAAAGCTTTTTTGGAGGCTTCTGAAAATATGGAGCTTTATGACATTGAAACCGAATCTGAGGTGTATGAGCAGGGCATTTATTTGGCCGATGCCATAACCGAAGACAGCTCTCCGGAAGCGGTTGTCAACCAAGTGCATGCCACCACCAAAAAATACATTAAACGCAACAAGTTTGTCACTCTTTTTGGTGGGGAGCATTCCATTTCAATAGGGTCCATACGTGCTTTTAACGAGCATTTTGAAAACTTGACCGTACTGCAGATCGATGCCCATGCCGATTTAAGAGAGACCTATGAAGGCACTCCTTATAATCATGCCTGTGCGGTGCATGAGGCCAGTAAGACCACCAATTTGATACAGGTGGGCATTCGCAGTATGGATGCCATCGAAAAGACCTTTATGGATGAAGAGAAGGTCTTTTTTGCCCATGATATGGTCACCGATGAGTTTTGGATGGACAAGGTAATTGAGTTGATGACCGATAATGTATTTATCACCTTTGATCTTGATGCCTTGGATCCCTCGATCATGCCCTCCACCGGCACCCCGGAACCCGGAGGCCTGCTATGGTATGAAACCCTTGAGTTTTTGAAGCTGGTCTTTGAAGAAAAAAAATGTGGTCGGTTTTGATATTGTTGAACTGTGCCCAAACAGCCACGAGAAATCTTCCGATTTTTTGGTAGCAAAACTCTATTACAAAATGTTATCGTATAAGTTTGCGGGCAATGCAATTGATGATGACTATGAAAGCGGTTTTGATAATGATGAAGACACAAAAATGAAAAATAAATTCGATGACGAAGACTAAGGGGGCCATATCCCAATTTATAGAAAAGTATTACCTGCACTTTAATGCGGCGGCGCTGGTCGATGCGGCCAAAGGCTACGAACAGCAATTACAGCAGGGTTCAAAAATGCTGGTTTCTTTGGCCGGTGCCATGAGCACGGCCGAACTGGGTAAGATTTTTGCCAATATCATTCGAGAAGATAAAGTACACATAATCTCGTGCACGGGGGCCAATTTGGAAGAAGACATAATGAACTTAGTGGCGCATTCCCATTACAAAAGAGTACCCAATTACCGTGATTTAACGCCCCAGCAAGAATGGGATTTGTTGGAGAAGGGATTGAATAGGGTCACCGATACCTGTATTCCAGAAGAGGAGGCCTTTAGAAGATTGCAACAGCACATTGTAAAAATTTGGAAAGATGCCGAAGCCAAGGGCGAACGCTACTTTCCGCATGAGTTCATGTATAAAATGTTGCTTTCAGGAGTACTGGAAGAATACTATGAAATAGACCTGAAAGATTCGTGGATGTATGCCGCGGCAGAGAAAAATCTGCCCATCGTCTGCCCAGGTTGGGAAGACAGTACCATGGGCAACATCTTTGCATCGTATGTGCTTAAAGGAGAGCTCAAGGCAACTACGATGAAATCGGGTATTGAGTACATGACCTTTTTGGCCGATTGGTACACCGACAACTCTAAAAAAGGCATCGGATTTTTTCAAATTGGAGGAGGTATTGCCGGGGATTTTCCTATATGTGTGGTGCCCATGCTGTATCAAGATATGGAGCGCACCGATACGCCTTTTTGGAGCTATTTTTGCCAAATCAGCGATTCGACCACCAGTTATGGGTCGTATTCAGGGGCAGTGCCCAATGAAAAGATCACTTGGGGCAAACTGGATATTGATACCCCAAAATTTATAATAGAAAGTGACGCCACCATTGTTGCGCCTTTGATTTTTGCCTATCTTTTAAACCTGTAATTATGGACAACAGAAAAAGAGTCATTGTAGATTTTAAAAAATTGACCCCAGAGGTATTAAAGCTCTTGGTTGATGAGTATCCCTATGGTTATGATGATGACCATATCATAAGCTTCAAAAATGCAGCTGGGGAGAAAGTGGAGTGCGTTGAAGTCTTGACGGACGACACCAAATATTTGGTTAAGATCAGTGCCAAATTGGAAAAGACCATGGCCGATTATGATGAGACCGATTATGAAGAATTTGAAGATGACGACCCAGAGGCTGTTGTTGATCCATTTAGTTTGGCCAAGGATGATGAAGAAGAATAATCTTCGATCGTCTTGTACAACTCTTATTTCTTCACCTAGTAGTTCACAACTTTTAATTTTTTAAGGCATGGAAAAGACGGCAATAGAAAATATTGACCTCGAGTTTTTAAAACTCAAAGATTATCAAGAGCTCAAAGCGGCGATGATCTCCATATACACCAATTTTGAAAATGCCTATTGGAGCGAGCGTCACATTGACATGTTGATCGAAAAATTTTCCGAAGGCCAAGTGGTCATCAAGATTAATGGCCAATTGGCGGGCTGCGCCTTGAGCATCATTGTAAATTATGATGATTTTGAAGATGAGCATACCTACAAACAGATCACAGGTAATTATGAGTTCACCACCCATAATGACGAAGGCAACGTACTCTATGGTATCGATGTTTTTATAAAACCCGAATTTAGGGGGCTTCGCTTGGGTAGACGCTTGTATGACTACAGAAAGGAACTGTGTGAGAAATTAAATTTGAAAAGTATCGTTTTTGGCGGAAGAATACCGGGCTATCATAAATATGCCGATGACATGAGCCCAAAAATTTACATTGAAAAAGTAAAGCGCAAAGAAATTCACGATCCGGTATTAAATTTTCAAATTTCAAATGATTTTCATCCTTCAAGAATATTGAAAGGATATTTGGAGGGCGATGCGCAGTCCAATGACTTTGCCGTTTTAATGGAATGGGACAACATCTATTACCAAAAGCCTTCAAAAAAGGCTGCAACCATCAAGAAAGTGGTTCGTTTAGGCTTGATTCAATGGCAAATGAGACCCTATAAGAATATGGGCGAGCTGTTGCAGCAGGCCGAATATTTTATTGATGCCGTATCGGGCTATAGATCTGATTTTGCTGTTTTTCCAGAGTTTTTCAATGCACCATTGATGGCAGAGGACAACCATTTGCCAGAAGCGGATGCCATTAGAAAACTGGCCGAACATACCGCTGCCATTGTTGAGAAATTTTCTGAATTTTCAATTTCGTACAATATCAATATCGTAACCGGTAGCATGCCAGAAATCAAAAATGGAAAATTGTACAACGTGGGCTATTTATGTAAGCGTGACGGAACGGTGGAGCGGTATGAAAAAATACATGTAACCCCTGATGAAGCCAAGGTATGGGGCATGCAGGGTGGCCATGAGCTCAAGACCTTTGATACCGATTGTGGCAAGATCGGCATTTTGATCTGCTATGATTCGGAGTTTCCAGAGCTGTCAAGAATTTTGGCCGAAGAAGGAATGGATATTCTGTTTATCCCTTTCTTGACCGATACACAAAATGGTTTTTCAAGGGTTCGCAACTGCGCCCAGGCAAGGGCCATTGAAAATGAATGTTACGTGGCCATTGCCGGCAGTGTTGGCAATTTGCCCAATGTACACAATATGGATATTCAATTTGCCCAATCCATGGTGTTTACCCCTTGTGATTTTTCATTCCCTACCGATGGGATAAAAGCACAGGCAACACCCAATACTGAGATGATCCTTATCGCCGATGTAGATATAGATCTGTTGCGTGAACTGCATCAATTTGGGGCGGTAAGAAATTTAAAGGACAGGCGAAAAGATATTTTTGATCTAAAACGAACCCAATAATTTTAATAGGATTCAATGAGTGAACTTGCATTAATAGGTTGTGAAGAATGGTGTGTATTTGAAAACATGGGCATACCGGCCATTAAGGCCCGAGTGGATTCTGGTGCAAAAACATCGTCCATTCAAGCGACCAACATCAAAGTTTACAATAAAGGGGCCCAAGAATGGGTCAAGTTTGAAGTGAATCCCTTACAAGAAAACAGGAGCATAGCCATTGAATGCGACGCCCGTTTGATAGATCGCCGCATGGTCAAAAGCTCATCGGGCATTTCAGAAGAACGTTTGGTGGTTAAAAGCTTAATGACCTTGGGCGACGCCAGTTTTGATATTGAACTGACCCTGGCGAACAGAGACACCATGGAATACCGCATGTTACTAGGGCGCGAAGCCTTGAATGATCGGTATATAGTGAATCCGGCCAAAAATTTTGCTATCAAGGATTTCACCGAAGAAGAAATCACACAAAAATATGCCCGGTTCATCAAAGCAAAGACGGGGCTTAAAATTGCCCTTTTGGCCAGCAATCCTGAGCTTTACAGCAACAAACGCCTTATGGAGGCCGCTGAGGCACGGGGTCACGAGATTGTATTTCTCAATGTTGAGCTGGCCTATATGAAACTGGATACGCACTCGCCCGAAATACGATATCGTGGGGGCAACATCTTAAGGGAATTTGATGCCGTGATCCCTCGGATCAAACCTTCGGTTACTTTTTATGGATGTGCATTGATCCGCCAATTCCATAATCTAGGAGTGTATTGTCAAAATTCGGCAGAGGCCATTGCCCAGTCTCGTGACAAACTATTTGCCTCCCAATTGTTTTCCAAGCACGATATCCATATTCCGATTACAGGTTTTGCCAAATCACCTATGGATACCAAAGATTTGATCAAGATGGTCAATGGAGCGCCCTTGATCATTAAACTGTTGGAAAGTACCCAAGGTAAAGGTGTCGTGCTGGCAGAAACAAACAAGGCGGCAGAGAGTGTAATCAATGCTTTCAAGAGTGTGAACACCAATATTCTGGTACAAGAGTTCATTAAAGAAGCCAACGGCCAGGACATCCGTTGTTTTGTGGTAAACGGAAAAGTGGTCGCCTCTATGCAGCGCCAAGCGGCCAAAGGCGAGTTTAGGGCCAATATCCATCAGGGTGGTAGTGCGTCCATCATCAAAATAACTAGCGAAGAGAAAAAATTGGCTGTGAAAGCGGCCAAGGTATTGAATTTGGCCGTGGCCGGGGTAGATATCATTAGATCGAACAAAGGCCCCCTTTTATTGGAAGTAAATTCTTCGCCAGGGCTGGAAGGGATCGAGAATGCCACAGGTAATGATATTGCCAATGCCATGATCCAGGCCGTTGAGAAAAAGCTTAAGTTTTCAATTCTGCCCGCGCAGGTTTCTTAACATTTCACGAGTCGTTGATTCCAAGTCAAATTCAGGTTTCCATCCCCAATCTTTGCGTGCTTGACTGTCATCGATGCTATTGGGCCAAGAGTCAGCAATATGCTGCCTAAAATCTGGATCATAACTTATTTTAAAATCGGGGATATGGGTTTTTATGCTAGCGGCGATTTCTTCAGGGCTAAAGCTCATCGCCCGTAGATTGTATGATGAACGCACGGTAATAGCATTGGGGTCGCTTTGCATCAAACCAATGGTTGCCCTAATGGCATCATCCATGAACATCATCGGTAGTTTAGTATCCGCATTCAAGAAGCAGTTATATTTTTCTTCCTCTAAGGCTTGGTGAAAAATTTCTACGGCATAATCCGTGGTGCCGCCCCCAGGAAGGGTTTTCCAGCTGATCAGCCCCGGGTAGCGCACGCTGCGCACATCAACGCCATACTTTTTATGGTAATATTCACACCATCGCTCACCCGACTGCTTGCTTATGCCATAGACCGTTGTGGGCTCCATAATGGTATGTTGGGGGGTGTCCACCTTGGGAGAGTTGGGGCCAAAAACGGCGATGCTCGATGGCCAAAAGATTTTATCAATCTTACGTTCCTTTCCCAAATTAAGCACATTGAACAGCGAGGTCATGTTCAAGTTCCATGCGCGCATCGGAAATTTTTCTGCAGTGGCGCTCAGCATGGCCGCCATCAAGTAGATTTCTTCAATTTCATAATGCATGACCACATCTTCAATGGCGCCATAATCTGTGGCGTCCAATAGTTCAAAGGGCCCTGACTGCATTAAATTGACACTGCCCTCACGAATGTCACTGGCAATCACATTATCTGCGCCATATTTGTCGCGAAGGACCATGGTAAGTTCTGTTCCTATTTGGCCGCAAGCCCCTAAAATCAATATCGATTTCTGCATATAAATTGAAGTTAATTGATCACCAATGTAAATATAGCTTATCTTAAAATTTGTACTTTCGTTTTATGCATAAATTATTGGTCTGCGCGGGATTGTCGTTGCTTATTTTTGGCTGTAAAAACCAAGGCGAAACCTTGGTTACAGACAATACGGAGAGCGTTTTTTTTAGTTTTCATACCATGCCCAAAAAGCAATCGCTCAATACCAAAGCCAATGAAGCCTTGGCCAACTGGGTTGAGTTCAAAGCTTTGGAAAGTAGCTTTAATGTGATGTTAAAAGCTCAAAACAACGAAGATTTGGTTTTAGCTATCAACGATCTTCTGGAAAAGGAGGTGGCCTTATCAAAAAGTACGTACCCCAAGATTTATGATGTGGCCCAGATAAAAAGCAGACAGCGTGTATTGCGCACATTTCTGCTCAAGGTAAAGGCCAGCCTACAAGAACGCACCGATGTGGAAGTGCCGATGAAACAAATGCTGGAAGCCAACAATGCCCTTAGAAAACAGTTCAACGTGATTGTCAACAATGATTTGAACACCAAATTAATACTGGATGAATAATTACTTTTTTTTGATTAGCGTCATTTTTTGCACGCTAGGCTGTATTGCCCAACAAAATGAAAAAATGGCCATTGATGAGGTATTGGATTCGTGGCACGAAGCAGCGGCGAACGCCGATTTTGATGCTTATTTTAGACTTATGACCCAAGATGGGGTCTTTCTAGGAACGGATGCTACTGAAAATTGGCAAAACAAAGCTTTTAAGAAGTTTTCAAAACCCTATTTTGACAGAGGTAAGGCTTGGAGTTTTACGGCCGTTGAAAGAAATATCTATATAGGCGAAGGTGGCGCATTCGCTTGGTTTGATGAACTGCTGGATACACAAATGAAATTGTGCCGAGGTTCTGGCGTACTCGTCAAAAAAGAGGATGGCTGGAAAATAGCACATTACGTACTGTCAATAGCCGTGCCCAACGAACATGTTGATGCTTTGGTGGCATTAAAAAAAGAATCGGACAGTATATTGACGAAAAAGCTAAAAGATAATTATTAAAAAAGGGGCCAAAGGCCCCTTTTTTAAGTGGAATGTTCTTGTTATTCTTGCTTGGGCTCGGTTTTTCTAGATTCCAATGCCTGTTTGCTCAAACTTGCCAAATTAAAATTGGGATCAATTTGCAATGCTTTGTCCATCAATGCTATGGCCTCACCAATTTTGGCCTTGTCCACATTATAGGTCATTAGGCCCTGTAGGTGAAAGAAGGCTGCCTTTAAAGGCACTTCGTACGGTTGTTGACGCTCAAAAAAAGCATACTTCATATCGACCTTGGCATTTTCGAGTCCGTAGGCGATATTCGATGCCGCCCCTGTATTATCACCGGTTTGTAGTTTTAAGTCGGCCAATTCATAGGCCAAATAAGCACTAGGGGTTCTCTTGAAAAGAGTTTCAAATTGTTCCAAGGCTCTTTTGGGTTGGTTCAAGGCCTTTAGCGAAACAGCTTTGACCTGCACAGCCAAGTCCGAATCTGAGCTATTATTTTCAATACCGATGGTATTCAAGGCCTGTAAGTGTTGATTGTTGTTCATGTACACATAGGCCAAGGTATCTCTTCTTTGTTCCGAAGGGGCGATTACATTGAGGTGCGTGAGTGCATTGATTACCCCATTGACGTCTCCTTGCAGGCGCATTTCATCATAAAAGGCTTGATAATGCGTCAACAATTCACTTTTTGATTGTGCCTGAACGCCCAATCCAAGGACAAAGGATAGTAGAATAAGTACTTTTTTCATTTCTTTTTATATAAGTGGGGCAAAACTAAAAAAATAATACGTTGCTTGCTATTAAAGAAATGGATAAGTGTAAAACAAGAAAAGGCGCCATTGGCGCCTTTTTCTTTTATTTTAGGTTAGTAAACCAGCTCTACTTTATTGAAAGAGGTAAGGTCTTTTATCAGTTTGGCATAAAACGCAATACTGCGGTCATCTCTTTCAAGACATGATTTTAAAAAATCGCTCAAATTTTTAAAAAACATGTTGGTCGGTAAAACCGGTAGATCTATATTGACCGTTTTAGGGTCATATAGGGCATCATCTACCATGAGATTCA
>JABDND010000004.1 GCA_013001145.1 Croceitalea sp.
AAAAATGAACTGAACAAAGAAAATTCTGGTATTGAAATGGAGGCCCTCAATACCTACTATCAACTGTTCGAAACGCTTTCACAATACTTGGATAAACATCAATTTTTAAAAGAGCTTTCGTCAATAAAATACCTGCTTAAGGAATTGGTCGCGCTAGAAACCTTGAATTTTAAAGGCGACCCTTTTAAAGGTCTGCAAATTATGGGTATGTTGGAAAGTCGCGTGTTGGATTTTGAAACGGTTATCATCACTTCGGTCAATGAAGGAATTTTGCCCGCCGGCAAATCACACAATTCATTTATTCCGTACGATGTAAAAAAAGAATTTGGCATGCCCACCTTTAAAGACAAAGATGCCGTTTATACCTATCACTTCTATCGCTTGTTACAACGTGCAAAAAATATTTTCATAACCTATAATACCGAAGTTGATGCGCTGGAAGGAGGTGAAAAAAGTAGGTTTATTTCACAATTGTTGACCGATGAAAATATGGCGCAATTCATCAAACATAAAATTGCCACGCCACAAATACCCATAAGTGTAAAACAGCAAAAACAGATAGAAAAAACTCCTTCACTGCTTAAAGACTTAAAAGACAAAGCACAGAAAGGATTCTCCCCTACCTCTTTGTCAAACTATATTAAAAACCCATATGATTTCTACAAGAAGAACATATTGAATATTGAAGAATCGCAACGGGTTGAAGAAACCATGGCCTATAACACTTTTGGTACTATAATTCATGATACATTAGAAGTGCTCTACGCGCCATTGGTAGGTAAAATCGTTACTCCTAAAATGTTTGAAGCGCTTCGAGATTCCGTAGATATTATCGTGCGTAATCAATTCGCTAAATCGTATTCCAATACCGATATTACCAAAGGTCAAAATCTTATTGTTTTCAGGGTCATCATAAAATACATTCAAAATCTACTTGACTTTGAGGTACAACAAGCGGCCAATCACACTCTAAAAATCATAGGATTGGAACAGAAATTACAAATGCAGCTCAATATAGAAGGATTGGACTTTCCGATTAACATAAAGGGTAAATTAGATCGTATTGACGAATATGATGGCCAATTGCGTATCATTGATTATAAAACAGGCAATGTGCAATCAAGCGATGTATCTATTGAAAATTTACAAGAAGTTGTACAAAATGATAAAAAGGCAAAGGCCTTTCAATTGTTATGTTATGCATTAATGTACCAAGACCATTTTAAAGTTTCGAATATTCAAGCTGGAATACTTCCAATTAAAAAAATTAGATCCGGATCCTTATTGTTTAGTAAAAAGCAAGGTGAAAATAGCAATAGCATTGATGGTGAGATGCTTACCAGATTTCGAATAGAGCTCGCTGACGTGATTTTGGAAATTTTTGACTCCTCCATTCCGTTTTTGGACCGTCAAGAATAATTATTTCAAATCTGGCCTTGTGGGCCTTACTTCTATTTTGCTTGGGAGCGTTCTTGGGTGCATTTTCAGCAAATCAACAACCATATTGCCAATATCTTCAGGCTGTATTTTCCAGGCATCTTTTTCAGAAGGTTCGTTATCATTAAAATGGGTCGCCACGGAACCGGGCATGATAGTGGTTACTTTAATCCCATACTTTCGAAGATCTAACATAGCTGCTTGTGTGAAGCCGACCACCCCAAACTTAGTAGCATTGTATCCCGCTCCGCTAGCAAAAAAATTAGTCCCCGCCAAACTGGCTAAGGTCATATAATAGCCTTTGGTGGCCTTAAGCGCATCCACAGAGGCTTTTAAGGTAAAGAAAACCCCGGTTAGGTTCGTATTGACCATTTGGTGCCAATCGGCAATTTCAAGGTCGTCAACAGGTGCAAAATGCCCAACACCGGCATTTGCCAAAACAACATCCAAGTGCCCCCATTTTTTAAGTATTTCTTTTACCGCCTTATCTTCGGCACTATACTGGGTCACGTCGGATTGCAGAGTCAAAACAGCGTCTTCATATCCTAATTTGGCAGCCGCGTTTTTCACTGTTTTCAAATTTCTTCCACTAATGGCAACCTTCATTCCTTGTTGTAATAATGACTTTGCCACAGCAAACCCTATTCCCTTACTTCCGCCTGTAATATAGGCCACTTTATTCTTTAATTCCATAGTGTATTATATTACATCAAAAATAAGGGTATACCATCACAAAAAATAACCATAAATTGAATCGATTTAAAAATTAATCATTAATTGACAGCAATTGAAATAAATGCGCCGGGCAGAGTGTGCCTTTTTGGCGACCATCAAGATTATCTGGGCTTACCCATCATTGCCTGCGCCATAGACCTACATATTAATCTACAGGCCACTTTGAACAAATCAAATATTTTAAGGATACATTTTCTTGATTTAAAAGAAAAAAGAAGTCTCGAACTACCTTACGACTTTTCGAATTATGATTCAAATGACACCTTTATAGCCGCACTTAAAGTGCTAAAAGATTATGGATGTAACCCTAAACAAGGATATGATATTCAAATAAAGGGCAGTATTCCAATCAATGCGGGCCTATCAAGTTCTTCAGCTTTATTGGTGGCTTGGGTAAGTTTTTTGATAAAGGCCTTTGGAGTCGACAAGCCGATTACACCGCAATTAATAGCTCAAATTGCTTATGAGGCCGAAGTGGTTGAAAGACAAAGTCCTGGAGGTAAAATGGACCAATTTAGTATTAGTTTGGGCAACATCATTTATTTGGAAACTGGCGACAAGACCAATCATAAAACTATAGGAGCTTCACTAGAGGGCCTGGTTATTGGGGAATCTGGTGTTCCAAAAGATACTTTGGGATTGCTGGCAGACCGAAGAAATTTGGCCGTTGAGGGCATACAGCTTTTGAAGGAATCTGTCCCAAATTTTAATTTAGCAAACGTTGGAAAGGCAGATTATAAAAGCCTCGCAGGCAAACTTCCAAAAAAACATCAACCTTACTTTATAGCGGCCGTTGAGAATCATATGATCACAAAACATGCCCATCTTGAGTTTCAAAAAAACCCCAAGAACCTAAATCTCATTGGTCAGCTTATGACAGCGCATCATACGATATTGAAAGATTCCTTAAGGATTTCGGTTCCAAGAATAGACGCCATGATCGATGCTGTAATGGCAAATGGTGCCCTCGGTGCCAAAATCGTAGGTTCAGGTGGTGGTGGATGTATTGTGGCCATCGCACCTGATAATCAAGAAAAGGTCATCAAGGCACTTAAAAAAGCGGGTGCAGTAAATGCCTATAAGGTAAATGTTGCACAAGGAATAACACTATAGTTATGTACAGTGAACACGATATTTTAATTATTCTTGCCGGCGGAGCATCTTCCAGAATGAAAGGCGCCACGAAAACCAAAGGTTTGAGCCCAAAAGATATAGTACAAGCCAATACGCGCAGCAAAGGACTTCTAGAAGTTGGTGCAGACAACCTTCCGTTTTTACATTACTTGCTTTACAATGCAAAGAAAGCGGGGTACAAGCGAATTTTCATTGTTATAGGTGAAACAGACACCTTCTATCAAGAAATTTACGGAAAGCACATAAAAAACAATCATTTTCATGGGTTGGAAATTTCATTTGCACGACAGCATATTCCGAAAGGAGGTACTAAACCGATTGGAACGGCAGATGCCGTCTATCAAACTTTAGTGCAATATCCTGAATTGCAGAATCACTCATTTACTGTCTGTAACAGTGATAATCTTTACTCAAGTGAGGTGTTAAGGGCTCTACGTGACTCCACAGCTTTAAATGCGCTTATAGGCTATGATAGTGAAGAACTTCAATATACCACTGAACGGATCGCACGTTTTGCCCTAATCAAATTAAACAAATCAAATCATCTCATTGATATTATCGAAAAGCCAGATAGCTCTGTAATAGAGAACTATAGGGATATTGGGGGTAAACTGAGGGTGAGTATGAATATATTCAAATTCAATGGGCAACAGTTCTTCCCCTATTTGAAAAATTGTCCCCTGCACCCCGAACGAAATGAAAAAGAATTACCAACGGCCTTGTTGAATATGGTCCAGGCTTTTCCCAATAGTGTAGCAGTGATCCCTTTTTCAGAGCATGTAATAGATTTGACGAGCAAAGATGATATTCTTCAAGTACGCCGTTTTTTGAAAAAGGCTTATCCGCACGGATTGGATTGGTAACTACTGGGAGCTTGCAAAAACACTAAAACCATGCACATGCATGGTTTTTCCGATTATGTGGAGAATACCGGATTCGAACCGGTGACCTCTTGCCTGCCAGGCAAGCGCTCTAGCCAACTGAGCTAATCCCCCTTAAGCGTTGGCAAAGGAAATACTTTTTATAGAAGTATCAAAATGGTTTCTTATCAGTCTTTCTTAACACTCAGCACCAATACGGGTATGGGCATGTAAAATTCTGATTTTAAAATCGTGCTTTTTTCCCATAATTTCTTGAAAAAGCCTCTCTTTCGGCGGAATACACACAGCAAATCTGGTTGTTTGGCCTGATAATGTTCAAGCACGCCATGATAAGTGGTAGGGTTGTCAGAAATGGTCAAATTCCTGCTTATATCCAGTAAGGCTGTATTGATTTTTAAATCTTCCTCTTTGTAGCCTGGTGTCTTGATCAATAATAGATTTACTTCGGCTTTATATTTTTTGATGATGGCAATCAA
This sequence comes from Croceitalea sp., assembly GCA_013001145.1. Taxonomy (GTDB): domain Bacteria; phylum Bacteroidota; class Bacteroidia; order Flavobacteriales; family Flavobacteriaceae; genus Croceitalea. The sequence goes on from JABDND010000004.1 coordinate 4,664, forward strand.
TGGGTTTAAAACTTTTTTGCCCTTTAGAATTCCCGATCTGAAAGCCGTCAAAATATTTTTGATGGGTTTATACACGGTTCCCTTTGGAACGATTAAGGTCGGTATATTGGTTTGTTTGATTATTCTTCCCGAAGTATAGCCCAAATACAGTTCTTCATTGATGTCATTGCTTCTTGGTGCGATAATTAAAAGGTCTATGTTCAATTCTTTTTTGATTTCTTCAAGACCATCAATAATATCACCATTGTATGAAGCTATTTTTATATCAAGTCCTCTAGTGTCTATTTTGGCTACGACCTCCTTTATTTGCTCTCGTGTACTTTTGGCCACTTTTTTCTGAACATTGCCCAAGCTGCCCGCTGCCGATGTGATCATGAATACATCCATAATAAATACGTTTGCACCATAATCGGCGGCAAAGTCAACAGCATATTTAAGGGTTTCGTGAGAATCGGGTGATGTGCCTATAGGTACCAAAATGTTGTTCATGGTCTGGTTGTTATGATTATAATATAAATTTACAATTTAATCAAAATCTAAATATGATAAGAACTGCAAAGATATCTGAAATAGTTGATATTCTTGCTATTACAAAGGCTTGTGCTTCACATATGATTGAAAGAGGCATCTTTCAGTGGAATCAACACTATCCTTCGGAACAAGCTTTTTTAAAAGATGTACAACGAAACGAACTTTTTATCAAAATTGAAAAAGATACTCTCATAGGTGCCATAGTGATTTCTACCCATATGGATGAAGAATATGGGCCCATAGATTGGTTGACCCCAAATGATAATAACATCTATATTCATCGCCTTTGTGTACACCCCGTGCAGCAGGGCAAAGGGCATGCCCAAGCATTAATGGATTTCGCCGAAAAATATGCTCGCGAGCAACTATTTACTTCTGTGAGATTGGATACGTTTTCACAAAATAAGCGCAATCAAAAGTTTTATGAAGCACGAGGATATAAACGATTGGGTGATATTTTCTTTCCCAAACAAAGCGAACATCCCTTTCATTGTTATGAATTGGTACTTTAGCATTCTATGATAACTCGTACGGCGGTTACATTTAAAAATATCAATAGATTGGCCATTCCGGCAACTATATCGGGTATTGCAGAGCCCATATTATCAATAACCGATACGGCCATTGTAGGGAATATACCCGTTGATGGGCTTGAATCATTGGCGGCTGCTGGCATCGTAGGTTCATTTTTATCCATGCTGATTTGGGTGTTGGGGCAAACACGCAGTGCCATATCGGCAATAATTTCACAATATTTAGGGGCCGGTAGAATTGCTGAGGTCAAAGATTTGCCTGCACAGGCAATTTACTTGAATGTGTTACTGAGTTTGATAATCTTGGGGTCTACCATTTTCATTGTTGAGGATATTTTCAAGCTATTTGAAGCTTCTGGCAAAATACTTGAGTACTGTATCGCCTATTACTCAATACGCGTTTGGGGCTTTCCTTTGACCTTGTTCACCTTTGCGGTGTTCGGCATTTTCAGGGGGCTTCAAAATACCTATTACCCCATGGTCATTGCCATAATAGGTGCTATTTTGAACATAATCCTTGATTTTATTTTGGTTTACGGCATTGAGGGACTCGTGCCCGCCATGTATTTGGAGGGTGCGGCGTGGGCCAGTTTGATTGCCCAAGGAGTTATGGCCATTTTGGTGTTTTTTATGCTCAAATCAAAAACAGACATTAGTTTAAAACTTCGTTTGCCATTGAACAATGAGCTAAAACGATTGATTTATATGAGCCTTAACCTCTTTGTTCGGGCTTTGGCCCTCAATGTTGCCCTAATACTTGCTGTCAGGGAAGCAACGGCTCTTGGCGATCGTTTTATTGGTGCACATACCATTGCCATTAATCTATGGCTATTTTCTGCTTTTTTTATTGATGGGTACGGAGCCGCTGGCAATAGCATGGGCGGTAAATTATTGGGTGAAAAAGATTATAATGGCCTTTGGCTATTGGCTAAAAAAATCATTTCCTATGGCATGATGGTCAGCCTTGTACTTATGATTGCAGGATTTATATTTTACCAACCCTTAGGGCGCCTTTTTTCAAACGAGAGCATCGTACTTGAAACCTTTTATGGTATTTTCTTTATTGTCATTTTAGGATTGCCCATGAATACCTTGGCTTTTGTTTTTGATGGCCTCTTTAAGGGCCTGGGAGAAATGAAATATTTGCGCAATGTGTTGCTTACAGCTACATTTTTAGGCTTTATACCAACAATGTACCTCGGCAAGTACTTAGGATGGGGCTTTTACGCCATATGGCTTGCATTTGTGGTCTGGATGGCCATCAGGGGCGGTTCATTAGTGTGGAAGTTTAGACAAAAATTCAGGCCATTGCTTCAAAAGACTTAATTTTGAATAAATTGAAAAATATGGGCACAAACAGACCAAACGGAAGCCTTTATACTAACATTAACGACCAAGTAGCCACTATTGAATTTGGCCATCCTGCAAGCAATTCTTTCGTTTCTGAGCTTTTGAATCGATTGACTAAAGAGATTTTAGCGTTGGCTGTAAATGAAAAGGTGTCCGTGATTATTTTGAAATCTGAAGGAGAAAAAGCCTTTTGTGCCGGAGCATCATTTGATGAATTGGTAGCCATTTCAAATTTAGATGAGGGAAAATCGTTTTTTAGTGGCTTTGCGAATGTTATCAACGCTATGCGAATCTGCCCAAAGCCCATCATCGGTCGCGTTCAAGGTAAAGCCGTTGGGGGTGGTGTTGGTTTGGCCTCAGCTTGCGATTATGTGTTCGCAACCGTTGATGCCGCTATCAAGCTATCTGAAATATCCATTGGTATAGCTCCCTTGGTCATAGCCCCAGCTGTTGAGCGCAAAATTGGCAATAGTGCCTTGGCAGAACTATCTTTCGCTCCAACTGAATGGAAGAATGCCTATTGGGCAAAAGAAAAAGGACTCTTTTCTAAAGTTTTTGACTCCATAAAAGAAATGGACGGCGAATTGGAGCATTTTAGTTCACAGCTGGCATCTTACAATTTGGAGGCTTTGGCCGCCATAAAAAAAGTGCTTTGGGAAGGAACAGAGCATTGGGAAAAATTGCTCATAGAACGGGCCCAGATGTCCGGCAAATTGGCCTTGTCACCTGCTACAAAAGAGGCCTTGAACAAGTTCAAAAAATAGATTTCTTATCTTAGTTTGTCCTAACGAAAACCTTAAATATGAAAAAGTTCGCCACAGAAATCAAATGGGGGGTCATTTTCTCTATTGTCGCCATCTTGTGGATGGTGCTCGAAAAAGTCTTGGGTTGGCACGACACCCATATCGACAAGCATCCTATTTACACCAATCTATTTGCGATACCTGCCATAATAATGGTCGTCTTGGCCTTACGTGAAAAACGTGATAAAGATTTTGGTGGTAAAATGACATGGGTTCAAGGTTTTGTCTCGGGTCTAATCATTACCGTGGTTATTGCCATACTCACGCCATTGGGCCAATACATCACTCATGAGTTTATTACGCCCGATTATTTTCAAAATGCAATCAACTATGCAGTTGAAAACAATAAAATGAGTGTCGAAGATGCTTCAAAATGGTTCAATTTCGAAAGCTATATGATTCAAAGTATCTTTGGTGCATTTATCATGGGAATCATGACCTCGGCCATTGTGGCCTTATTCGTTAAAAAGAAGTAAATGGATATTCTTTCTTTTCTTAATAGTGATCTGGTCTTTCCAATAGTGGCTTTTTTGGTGATTGTTGTTTATGTAGGCACAAGGGTTCGCAATCGAAGAAAATTCAAGCGATAAGATATAGCTAATTGAAAACTCATCAGGATTCTTTTTTCAAGTAATTCGAACCTTAAGTTTAGTATTTTTACCCCACCATGAACCAGCTTACAATTCCAAAGGGTAAAAAAGTATATTTCGCCAGCGATAATCATCTGGGTGCCCCGAACAATAAGGAAAGCCTGCCTCGGGAAAAAAAATTTGTGGCTTGGCTTGACAGTATCCAAAAAGATGCTGCTGCCATTTACCTAATGGGCGATCTTTTCGATTTTTGGTTCGAATATAAAAAAGTGGTCCCTAAAGGTTTTACCCGAACACTGGGCAAATTGGCCGAGCTTTCCGATCAGGGCATTCCAATCACCTATTTTGTGGGCAATCATGATTTATGGATGAACGGGTATTTTGAAGAAGAATTGAACATTCCAGTTTATCATAAACCACAAGAATTAATGCTCAACAGCACTAAATTCCTTATTGGCCATGGTGATGGTCTGGGGCCTGGCGACAAAGGCTTTAAAATCATGAAAAAGGTATTCATCAACCCTGTGAGCAAATGGTTTTTTAGGTGGCTACATCCGGACATTGGTGTGCGCTTTGCCCAATATCTCTCGGTGAACAATAAAATCATATCTGGTGAAGCAGATGCCAAATTTCTTGGTGAAGACCAAGAGTGGCTGGTGCGGTACTGCAAACGCAAATTAGCCTTAACGCATTACGATTATTTCATTTTTGGGCATCGCCATCTGCCATTGGAAATAAATTTAAACAAAACCTCGACCTATATCAACTTAGGTGATTGGATCAGCTATTTCACCTATGCCGTCTTTGATGGGGAAAAATTGACCTTGGAAAAACTCTAGGTTTCTATAGCTTCGTGTGCATCAATATCAGCTTGAAGATCTAACCTTCTAAAGCGCGGCGACACCCAGGCCGTTATCCCCACTGTAAGTAAGGTCATACAACCGCCAAAAACAACCGCTGTAACCGTGCCCAGCAATTTTGCGGCAACCCCGCTTTCAAAAGCCCCCAACTCATTGGACGATCCCACAAAAATTGAATTTACCGATGCCACCCTACCCCTCATGTTGTCTGGTGTTTTCAGTTGCAATATGGTTTGCCTAATGACCATTGAAACACCATCTACTGCACCGCTTAGAAAAAGGGCCGTTACAGAGAGCCAAAAGCTGGTTGATATGCCAAAAACGATGATACAGACACCAAAAGCAAAAACAGCCCAAAGCAACTTCTTGCCGGCATACCTATGCAGCGGAAAACGGGTTGATCCCAACATGGTCAGCGATGCTCCAACAGCTGGAGCCGCCCTCAAAATACCGAAGCCCTCTGAACCCACATGTAGAATATCTTGGGCATATATGGGCAAAAGAGCAACGGCGCCACCAAAAAGGACGGCAATCATATCCAGAGTCAAAGCTCCAGAAATAGCATGATTTTTAAACACAAATTTGAGTCCATCCTTCAAGCTTTGAAATATAGGTTCCCCAATTTTAGGGTTTAATATGGGCTTACGACCAATTTGCAGTAAAAAGATGAGGGCCAAAATAGAGAAGGCAACTATTAAGCACATGGACCAATGTATTCCAATCCAACTAATGGAAAAACCGGCCAAAGCTGGGCCCAAAACCGATGCTAATTGCCATGTTGAACTACTCCAAGTAGCGGCATTGGGATATATTTTTTTGGGGACGATCAACGCCAATAAAGAAAAGACCGTAGGCCCTAAGAAAGCCCGGA
>JABDND010000054.1 GCA_013001145.1 Croceitalea sp.
GAAAATATCGGATTGATATTTGGGTAATCTACGATGATGCTTCCATCAGACGCTTGCAATTGATATTGGTAATTGCCCCAACCGCCATCACCGTCAACAGTAATTTCACCTTGACCAGGCTCATTACAGGTAACATCGGCCGTTTGAGAAGCAATAAGGGTCAAGGCACGATCGGGAGAACGCACTGTTGCCATATTACTGGTCACATCACAGAAAGGACTCTCCAATGCTTCTATACGAACAACGAGATTACCCGCTGGTAAGCCAGTAATAATCTCTGGAGTATTCACAGGTGCATCGGTATCAAAACTACCTGTCACACCTGTTGTAATTTCAACGCCTGCATTGTTTCTAGAAAATACCTCATAATTGTAGGTACCACTATAATTATTGACTTCAAGACTTATTTCACCGTCGTTTCCATTAAAACAGCTTACGGGCTTCACCTCAGCAATCAATGCTTCAATAGTATTGAATTCTGGCATATTGAGCACCGTTGTTAAATAACTACAGCCTCCATTGTCCAAATCGGTTACAGCAAAAATATAATCTCCAGGGGTCGAGATGGCCCAATTGACCCTATCGGTTCCTCCAGAATTTTGTGGGGCCTCAGCTCCCAGTGGTAAAATATCAACTTGATAATTGCCTGGTCCTTGGTCTATAATAATTTCAATCGATCCAGGATCGGTACCTGTGCCCGAAACATCACATGTAATTTGATTGATGGCATAGCTAAAAGTGATATCTGTTGGAGTAGCTAAATTGACTGTTGTGGTGTTCTCACAGCCCTTTTGATCACGAACGGTGACAATTATACTTTGGTCACTACCATTATCAATAATTTCAAATGTATTGCTCGTTTGAAAATTGGTGCCATCAAAGGCAGGGGTGCCATCGTTAATGCTATAGGTATATGGTCCGGTGCCGGTATTGCTACCTGAACCATCACCATTTGTATCGGTATAAACGGTAATTGTTGCGGTATTGAATTGATTACTCGAAGGATTACAGCTAAATTCGGTATTGGCAGCGGCCACTTGCAAGGCCGATGGTTCGGAAATATCAATGTCAGCAGAACGATCGGTACATCCTCGAAATGATTCCACCTCTACTTGATATGATCCAGATGCCAGATTATCAAAAAATGTAGAAGACTGTGGTCCGGCAATAATTGTGGCACTACTGCCATCATAAAGCGTATAGGCCAATGGAGTATCTGTATCACTACCGGGCTGTAATTCCACCGAAATTGTTCCATCGTTGGCACCAAAACAGCTTATTGAAGTCGCCGGCGTAGCACTGATTATGGGCGTATCGACTGTGGCAACATTAACGACAGATGTATCGGAACAAAGTGGGGAGGTATTTGAACTTAAATCCGTTACCAATACATTATAATCACCTGGCGCGATACCAGTAAATTCATTTGTATTCTGAGGCGGACCAATGGGTAACAGAGTAGCATTATCCCTTAATTGGTATTCAAAATTACCACTACCACCAGAGGTATTCACCGTAATAACCCCATCTCCTGCATTACAGGTAGGTACCGATGTAGCCTCTGCCGAAATGGAAAAGAAATCAAATACTTCGGCCGTAACGGTTGCGCTACATCCATTTCCGTCACGGACAGTAATCAAATAGTTCCCAGGGTTGGGTACAATAAAGTTGGGACTATCTTGATAACCACTGCCTATATCATATTGAAACGTTTGTTCAGGTCCACTAGATGCCACTGTCAAGGGCGAGGTAACCTCAACTTGGTAGCCACTAGTAGCGGTACATTGATTGACAACGTTGATTGTGGGTGTGGGCACTCCCGCAGATTGTGTGACCGTGGCGGTAACCAAATTGGTACAGCCGTTGGCATCCTCCACATAAAAATCATAATCCGCAGGATAAGGTCCGGGGATATTAAATGTGGTAGATGCAGAAAAAATAGTTGGTGCCGCAGCGCCGTTGGGCACATATGCAAAATTATATGGGGCATTGCCACCAGACCCTCGCACAGTGACCAGTGCACCGGTATTACAAGTAGCGGGTTCGTTGCTTTCGACCACTATATTTGGAATGTTCTCGGTAATCAAAACAAGATCACTGGCACTGCACCCTGTATTTAAATCATTGACAATGATTTGGTAATTTCCGGTGGTCAAACCTGTAAAGGAACCATTGAAGGGAACCGGCTCATTATTGTATGTTGTCGGGCCTGAAACAGTGGCTCCAGTATCGGTATTTTCCAAGGTAATGGTAAAATCGGCCGGGCTTGGGGCGATTCCGGTTACCTCAAAATAAATTTCACCTGTTCCGGCGACCGAACATGAAGAAGCCGTCGATGTGGTGCTAATATCAATAGGGCTTGGGGGAGTGATCGGTTGAATTTCTTCAATATAGGTACATCCCAAGGCATCTCTTACTTCAACAAAATAAGTGACTCCAAAAGTGACCACTGCAGAAAAATCATGAATGTCAAAGCCATTGTCGTTGGCCAAGACGTAGGTGGGGTCTCCAACTAAACGGAACTCATAAGGACCAGTTCCCCCAACAGCTTGAACGCGATACGAAATAAAAGGATCGGTACAATTGGCAGGCGGCGGATCTAACGGAATGAGGTCTAGTTGATTTTGGTCAATCGTAACCACGTCGCGATCTTCACATCCAGAAGCATCAGTGGTCACCACGGTGTAATCGCCAGGTGGCAAATTTGTATAGGTTTCGGTGGTACTTACTGTACCATAAGTTGAGGCCACATTGGTATTGGTGATATCAAATACCTCATAGTCAAAAGGTGCTACCCCGTTCAAAATATTTGCCGTGATGCCACCTAAGGTTTGGGGTGGTGCAGAACAGGTGGCCGGAGTCACCGTGACATTGGTGTTCAAAGGATCACTGGTCAAAATTGTGGCACTTATTGGGGTACTGATACAACCACGACTATCTCTAATATAAAAATCGGAATAGGTGCCTGGCCCATATCCAGAAAAAATATTTTGACTGCTAAAGGTGGTCCCTCCGTCATTACTATATTGATATGGCGGAATACCTTGATTGGTATCAGCAATAAGCTCTACCCGACCACTAGTCATATCACCACATTGGGTATCAGTCACTTGGGCTGTACCCGAAATGGTTTCTTGGGGCGTGATGATTACCTCATTGGAATCATTGGTGCAACTTTGACTATCACTTACCCTAAATCTGAAGGTGGTATTACTTGTAATAGAACCATCATTGGGCACCGTATAGACGAAACTGCCGCCAACAATGGGGTTGTTATCTGTTGAGAAAGCACCACCATTGATACTGACCTCGTAATCCACATAGCTGCTACCGGCAGGATACCCGTTCGAAATATCTACCTGTATCTGAGCATCTGGTCCAGAACATTCCAACTCTTGAATGATAGTCGCATTAGCAACTATTTGAGGGGCAATGGTCACCGATAATACATCACGGCAATCATTGTCATCGGCCACTTCGATGGTGTAATTCCCGGGGTTTAATCCTGAAAAAGTGCTACTGCCCACCCATGAGCCTCCATTGATTCGGTATTGATAGGGTGCTACGCCCGAAGAGGCCACTACGACTAGGGAAGCAGCGTCGAAAGCATCATAGCAGAAGTCCGACGCCGCATTATCCACAGTCAAATTTGGAGTGCCCAAAGCACTTAAATTAAAAGTATCTGTAATAGTACAACCGTTGAGGTCGGTAACCTCAACTTGATAAGTACCAGTTTGGGTAAGCCCAGAAAATCCAGCATTGTTTTGAGGCCCCCTAGGAGATCCATCGGGTTGAATCAATGCATAACTTAAACCTCCCCATCCGCCAGAGGCTTGAACCAAAACACTGCCTACATTACCATTTTGGCAATTCATATCTTCAATGTTCAAACCATTGATCACCAAGGCTGCCGTGGGGCCTTCAATAGTAAGGGTTGCCGTATCGGTACAATTGGTCTCCTCATCGGTTACCTCAATAGTGTAATTGCCGGCTCCCAGTCCTGATAAATCGATAGCTCCATTATTTTGGCCCGATACAAGGGTGCCACCATCTATACTGTAACTGTATGTGTTAAAAAAGCCATCAACCAAAAAGCGCCCTTCACCATCGGAACCCCCAAAACATGTAATAGGGTTCATTTGTTGTGCCTGTACACCAATGGAACTGATATCGGTGATGGCATAATTTTCGTCATATGAACAACCCTCAGTGTCCGTTACTCTAAAAGTATAGGTGCCCAATCCAAGTCCGTTAAAGGTATCATTGGTTCCATTATTAACTGCAGAGGCCGATGGTGCGATAATTTCGTAGGTATAAGGAGCTGTTCCATTCGTTACGGAAAGCGTAACCGACGCCGTAGTAGAAATACAATCCAAACTAGAAATGGCAAAGTCTAAATTAGTCGGCTTTTCAAATGGGGTGAATTCTATTTCTGGCAATGTTTGTACACAACCGTTGGCATCGCGAATTAAAGGCGTATACGTACCCACACCAAGATTTGAAAAAACATTGGCGCTATCAAATCCTGCCCCAACACTATATTCGTAGGGTGTGCTTCCACCTGACACTCCGGTGATACTTATTTGTCCTCCAGTTTCATTTGCACAGGTGGGATTGGAATCGGCGGTGGCGTTAGCAGTTATGGATGATGGTGTTCCCACCGTTTCAGTTTGGGGGGCTGTTTCACAACTAAAAGAATCTTGAGTATAACGCAACATCACCTCATATGAACCGGCCGCCAAATTGGAAAAAACATTACTGGTTTGATATGTACTGCCATTATCTATGGAAAAAACAATATTGTAGCCCAAACTATTGGTCACGTTGACCACGATTTGTCCGTCATTGGCACCACCGCAGTTGGCATCAAAAGCCGTGGTGGTAAATGTTGGTGGAGGTATATCGACCACATCTACCGATGCGGTACGTTGGCATCCATTAGCATCTTCAATAAGCAAATTGTAGGTTCCCGAGGTAGTTACTGAAAACGAAGTGCTACTTGAATAATTGGTGCTGAAACTAGCTCCGCCATCAAGACTAAAGCGGTAAGGTGCCGTACCACCTGATGTTTCTAAATCAACATCAACCGTAGAAGCTCCGCAACCAAAACTGTCGGAGGCAGTTGCAGATACATCCAAGGGACTTATTCCGGTTCCAATTTCAATAGGTTCTCCGTTAACATCAGTAGTTATTGTTATATCACAATGATTGGTTTGCACTCGAACACTATAGATACCCGAGCCAACACTGGCAAAGGTGTAAGTGTCTGCTCCGTTTGGTCCAAAAGTATCAACTGTAACCCCGTTTTTTATCAATCTATAGGTGTAAAAACCAGGAACGCCGGATACCGCTACATTAATACTCCCTTGCTCTCCACTACATTGAATATCGTTCTTGGTTACTTGCACATCAATGTCCAAATCTTGAATGTTCACTGTATTCGATGGGAATATACAAGCACTGGAAGAGACATCTTTCAATCTTACATAAACCAAATAATTTCCTGCAGAAGCGATATCGAAAAACGGATCGTCTTGATAAGGTCCGGCAGCGCTGTTCAAGCTATATTCATAACCATTGGGCACATTGGTAACTTCGACCCTACCCTGATTACCGCAAATGATATCTTCATAGATTAGTTGGGGATCCAATGGGTTTTGTGTGGCTTTGAAATAATAGTACTGACCAGAATCGACCCGTACACGATATTCTCCAGCAGCGCTGAGATTGTAACTGGCATCGGTACCCACAGTATCCCAATTACATGAAGTGTTGATAGTGGGGCAATCATTGACCACGGTAGGCGCACAAGTATTGGGGTCCAGACGTTGCCATTCATAGCTACTCCCAGCTTGACTCAAAGTCACATTACGAACATCAGAGGTTCCACATAGGAAAAACTTGGCCAAAGTACTACCATCGTTGGAGCAAGTAACCTCTTCATTGGCCCCAACGATTATAGTTACGTACATGGGCGCAGCAATGATTGAAATTGCTTCATCGTAGGAGGTATCGCCTACTTTTTTTTCTACTGGATAGGAAGAAGATTCTTCAACATTGGTCACCAATAACATACCACTACCAAATCCATATGGATTGGTCTTAATAACTGCCGAAGAAACTACAATTGATGATAACACCAATAGCACAGCGTACAGATAACGCCTTGTTTTATTGCGGGGCATAGGTTAAGCTCGGTTATGATAAAAAACGGGCGTTTGGGAACCCAATATTCTATCTGTTGTAAATATTTATACTTATAATTTTCTCTTTATCTTTGATTCGTTCTGAACTTCAGTTAATTGTCATTCATCCAGAAAATTCATCATTATAACGATAAAGTTATGCAAAAACGTGCAATCTATCTCTATTTTTTCGTTGTACTGCTCACTCAGGCTTGCGCTCAAAGCACAGATAAAACAATAAATTCGCCCGAAACCGTTGATTTTACAGCCCAATTGGTAGTATCAGACCTACAGAACCCCTGGGGTATGGATTTTTTACCCGACGGCAGTTTATTGATTACTGAAAAGTCAGGTGAACTTATTCATTATAAAGACGGTCAAAAAAGTATCATTGGTGGTTTACCAGCAATAAAATCGTCAGGGCAAGGCGGCCTTATGGATGTACATTTACATCCCGATTATAAAAACAATGGTTGGCTGTATCTTACCTATAGCTCACCTGAAGGTGATGGTAAAGGCAGTAATACGGCCTTGATGCGTGCGAAATTAACCGGCGATCAGCTCACGGAGAAAAAGGTTTTGTACAAGGCATCACCTAATAGTTCTAAATCACATCATTATGGCTCAAGAATTACCTTTGATAATGACGGCTACCTTTATTTTTCAATAGGTGACCGAGGCGATAGGGATGTCAATCCGCAAGATTTTACCCGCGATGGAGGTAAAATATATAGGTTATATGATGATGGCCGTATTCCTTCTGATAATCCCTTCGTAAACAAAGCTGGAGCCAAAAAAGCCATTTTCAGTTATGGGCATCGAAATCCACAAGGGCTCATTAAAAATCCCATAAGTGGTGAAATCTGGGAGCATGAACATGGCCCTCGGGGTGGTGATGAGATCAATATTATTTCAAAAGGTAAAAATTATGGCTGGCCTGTGATTACCTATGGTATCAATTACATAGGCACTAAGATTACCGACGAAACCTCGAGACCGGGCATGGAACAGCCAATTTATCAATGGACACCTTCCATTGCTCCCAGCGGCATGGCCTTTGTAAATTCTAAAGTATACCCTAATTGGCAAGGCAATCTTTTGGCTGGCTCATTGGCTTTTCAATATTTGGAGCGTTTGGAAATCAAGAAAAACAAAGTAGTCTATCGCGAGAAATTATTGGATGGCATGGGACGCGTTCGTAATGTGAAGCAAGGGCCTGATGGTTTTATTTATGTTGGTATAGAAGGGAAAGGCATTTACAAACTGGTTCCCACTAATTAAGATGACAAAGCCCGAATTGCTTCACGAACCGATCCGTACTTTTTAAGGGCCTTTTCTGCATCGGTGTAAGTCAAATTCAAAGCCTCGACCAAATAACGGGTACCGCGATCTACCAATTTAATATTGCTCAATTGCATATCGACCATTTTATTGCCTTTTACTCGGCCTATTTTAATCATTAAAGCAGTTGAAATCATGTTCAAGACCAATTTTTGACTGGTTCCACTTTTCATGCGCGTACTGCCGGTCACAAATTCGGGCCCTACTTCAATGGCGATGGAAATATCGGCCTCTGTGGCCAAGGGAGAGCCAGGATTATTGGTAATGCCTGCTGTAAGCAGGCCATTGGCCTTGGCATCAGCAATACCGCCTAAAACATAGGGCGTTGTGCCAGATGCTGCTATACCAACAACCACATCGTTATCATTGATTTGAAAGGCCTTTAAATCTTGCCATGCCTGCATAGTATTGTCCTCGGCAAATTCAACGGCTTTGCGAATCGCACCATCACCTCCTGCGATGATACCAATGACCCGATCATGGGGCATGCCAAAGGTCGGAGGAATTTCAGAGGCATCTAAAATACCTAAACGCCCACTTGTGCCTGCGCCAATATAAAACAAGCGACCACCTTTATCAAAACGGGGTATCAAAGCATTGACCAATGCTGTAATTTCTGGAATAACACCCTCCACAGCCATTGCCACTTTTTGGTCCTCTTTATTTATGTTGGACAAAAGATCGGCGGTAGACATATTCTCCAAATGGTCATAGAGTGAAGCCTGCTCTGTAATTTTATTGTAATTCCCCATATTCAAAGTAAACGTATTTCTTGGCTTTTAAAACTGCTCAAAAGGTGGTGATCAGGACTAAGTTCCGTAATCATGGTGTCAATTTCATTGATATCGCAAGTCTTAAATCGATGTTGCGAATTTAATTTTTCTGAAATACATAACAACACCAATTTTTTAGAAGCTTTAATAATGGCCTTTTTGGTCTGTACGATATCCCAATCAAATTCAGTAAGTCCAAAATTGGCATCCACATAACCTGTGCCAATAAAACTGTGATCTAAGCGAATTTGAGATAAATTATGAATGGTATGTGACCCTACTGCAATTTGCGCATCTTTTGATAACTGCCCACCAATAAAAATTGTTTCTACGTTGGGCTTGTTCAAGAGTTCCATAGCTACAGGCAGACTTAAGGTAAAGCAAGTAAGATGAATTTTAGAAGGTAATAAACGTGCCAGCTCAAGGCAGGTAGTGCCACCATCTATTAGCACCACACTGTTTTCTTTGATAAGTTTTAAAGCCTTTTCGGCAATTTCTATTTTTTCATCTAGAGCATATACATTGTTCCTCTTGGGGCTGTAGGTCGCAAAACCTAGAGAGATTGCTCCACCATGAACTTTACGCAACCTATTTTCGGCATCGAGTTCTTTGACATCCCTACGGGCGGTGTCAATGGAAACGTCCAATTTTTCCGCAATATCCGTCAACAACACTCTATTGTGCAGTTCAACTTCATTTAATATGGTCTGTTGCCGTTCTTCCTTTAGCATTAGGATGAAAATTTACTGATTATCATGCAAAGATAGCAATTTCAAGAAAATGCCGTTTTTTTCTGTTTTAAAAATTTTTTATACCAATAAAAGCATAAAGCAGCATTTTTTATTGCAAAAAACTGCAAATATTAAAATTTTATATATCTTTGTGCTGCAAATAATATGTAACACCTATTACAATGACACAGACCTTCACCAAAAATGAACCTTTATTGGACAGTACACATCCAGAAACCAAAAAGTTCGAAAAAGTAACGACGCTAATTCACCAAGACTCAGAAAGCGCCTCTTTTTATGTGGCCAATGAAATTGCCGCCTTGATAAGACAACGTCAAAAAGAAGGCAAGCGTGCCGTATTGGGTCTCGCTACTGGATCTACCCCTACCAAGGTATATGACTATCTGGTTAAGTTTCATATAGAGGATGGTCTCAGCTTTAAAAATGTCGTCACCTTCAACCTTGACGAATATTATCCCATGCAGCCAGATTCCATACATAGTTATGTTCGTTTTATGAACGAGCATTTGTTTGATCATATCGATATACCCGCCAACAATGTTCATATACCTGATGGTACGGTGACCAAGGAAAATATAAGGGCCTATTGCGAAGCCTATGAGCAAAAGATTACAGAGGAAGGGGGTATCGATATTCAAATTCTGGGTATTGGTAGAACGGGCCATATAGGATTCAACGAACCGGGATCATCAATCAATAGTAAAACCCGCTTGGTTCGCCTGGACATGGTCACCCAACTGGACGCCGCCAGTGACTTCTTCGGTCAGGAAAATGTTCCTTCAAGAGCCCTGACGATGGGCGTGGGCACCATTATGGCTTCAAGACGCATCATACTAATGGCATGGGGCGAAGGCAAATCCGAAATAATAAAACAGGCGGTCGAAGGCGAAATCAGAGAGACTGTACCAGCAACATTCTTACAGCACCATGACAATTGTGATTTTATACTGGATCATGCTGCTGCATCATTCTTAACTAGGGTTAAAACACCTTGGTTGGTAGGTGAATGCGAATGGGACGATACCTTGATCAAAAAAGCCACCATCTGGTTATCAGAAAAATTGAGCAAGGCCATATTAAAATTGACCAACGAAGATTATAATGAGCATGGCATGGGCAATTTGATAGCGGAAATTGGCTCTGCCGAACAAATCAATTTAAAGGTCTTCAATCACCTACAAAGAACAATTACCGGTTGGCCAGGGGGCAAACCCAATGCCGACGACAGCCAACGCCCAGAACGTGCCAACCCCTACCCTAAAACTTCGCTAATATTTAGTCCACACCCAGATGATGATGTCATTTCAATGGGAGGCACACTGCTGCGCTTGGTCGATCAAGGGCAAGACGTACATGTGGCCTATCAAACATCGGGCAATATTGCCGTATTTGATGATGAAGTCATCCGCTTTCTGGATTTTGCCCGCGAAGTAGATAAGAATGACAAACAACTCATTAAAAAATTTGCCCAAGTGCGCAAATTCTTGAATGAGAAAACTCCCGGTCAAGTTGATAGTCCGGAGATTCAAGAATACAAAGGGCTCATTCGAAAGGGTGAGGCACTGGCCGCCTGTAGATATTGTGGTGTGCCAGAAAAAAATGCACATTTTCTCAATTTGCCCTTTTACGAAACTGGCACGGTAAAAAAGAAACCGCATTCTGAAGAAGACATTCAAATAACATGCGACCTCTTGAACAAAGTAAAGCCCCATCAAATATTTGCTGCGGGCGACCTTTCTGACCCCCACGGCACCCACAGGGTCTGCTTGCAAATTATATTCAGGGCCCTAAAACGACTGGTTGATGAAGGAGCCGACTGGGTAAACGATTGCTACGTTTGGTTATACAGGGGTGCTTGGCAAGAATGGGACGTTTCTGACATGGAAATGGCAGTACCCATTGGCCCTAAAGACATGACACGTAAGATAAACGCCATTTTTAAACACCAATCACAAAAAGATAGTGCCATGTTCCCCGGTAATGATGAACGTGAATTTTGGCAACGCGCAGAGCAGCGTAATAAAGAAACTGCCAATAAATTCAATCAATTAGGATTGGCTGAATATGAGGCCATGGAAGGGTTTGTGAGATATCACTTCAACTGATCCAAAAGTCTTATTTTAGCTTAAAACCAACTTAATGATTGAAAAAAACAAATGGGCCTGGGCCTGGGTTCCTGTTCTATATTTTACGCAAGGCCTGCCCTATGTTATGGTAGTGACGGTATCGGTCATCATGTACAAAAAACTTGGTGTGAGCAATGCCGATATTGGGCTTTACACCAGTTGGTTATATCTACCTTGGGTCATTAAACCCTTATGGAGTCCTTTTTTAGACTTAATTGGTACCAAACGCAATTGGTTTTTATTGATGCAGTTGATCATTGCACTATCTTTTCTGGGAGTAGGACTTTTTTTACCTACCAATCTCTTTTTCGTGACCACACTGGCTTGTTTTTGGATGGCGGCCTTCGCATCGGCCACCAATGATATTGCGGCAGATGGGTATTATATGATAGGTTTGACCCAAGAAAAACAGTCCTTTTTTGTAGGGGTGCGAAGCACGTTTTACAAATTGTCAACTGTTACGGGCCAAGGGCTTTTGGTCATTTTAGCGGGTTTTTTGGAAAATCATTACGGCGATAATACAAAGGCCTGGTCAATAACCATGATCGTGGCCGCCTTTTTGATGTTCATCTTGACACTTTCCAACTTTTTTGTTACCCCTAAATATGAATCTTCAGCTGCGATTGCCTTGGAAAAACCGAAAGGATTTTTTGAGGTGTTCAAAACCTTTTTTACCAAACCTAATATGGGTATGGCCTTGGCCTTCGTGCTTTTTTTTAGGCTGGGAGAATCACAATTGGTAAAAATGGCATCGCCTTTTTTATTGGATTCCAAAGAGGTTGGAGGTTTAGGTTACAGCACGGCCGAAGTAGGCACCATTTATGGCACCATCGGAGTGATTATGCTCACGATTGGCGGTATTTTGGGAGGCGTACTTATTTCGAGGGATGGACTCAAAAAATGGTTATTGCCGATGGTACTTTCTCTGAACATCCCCAATGCTTTTTATGCTTTCTTAGCCATTACCAAAACCTCAAGTTTGACCGCCGTAGTCACGACTGTTGTCTTGGAACAATTTGGCTACGGTTTTGCCATAGCTGGCTTTATGGTGTACTTGATCTATATAGCCGAAGGACTATCAAAAACATCCCATTATGCCATAGCAACAGGGTTTATGGCCTTGGGCATGATGCTCCCCGGACTCATTAGTGGATATATTCAAGAATGGTTGGGCTACGATGGCTTTTTTATTTGGGTGGTCTTTGCCGCTATTCCCTCTTTGATCCTTTTAAAATTTATCAAATACCCGCCCGACTATGGTAAAAAAGGAGCTGATTCCGATGCATAAATTAATTTCGTTAAGTGAAGCCAAAAAAACTCTGAGCCTTAATGAAAAAGTGGGGCAATTCTTCATGCCCGCAGCCTTTATAAATGACACCGAAGCTGAAATTCAAAATCTTGAAAAAATAATCGGGGAAAACGGGATTGGTTCTATCTGTTTTTTTCATAGTAGAGCAAGTGCGGCAACTAATTATGAAGGCAAAAAAGAAGTAGTTTATAATGCCAAAAGCCTTGAACGACTCAAACAATTGATCGATCGCTACCAAAGAGCTTCAAAAATTCCTTTGTTGATTGCCATAGATGCCGAATGGGGCTTGGCCATGAGAATTGAAGAAACGCCGCAATACCCCTACGCTCTCACGCTTGGGGCCATAAACAACAATCCCCAATTAATTAAGCAAGTGGGACTCAATATAGGTCTGGATTGTAAAAAAGCAGGTATTCACTGGAATCTTTGTCCGGCGGTCGACATTAACAATAATGCCGAGAATCCGGTAATTGGGTATCGCTCCTTTGGTGATAACCCAAAAGAAGTTTACAAAAATGCAATGGCTTTTATTCAAGGTATGGATAAAAGTGGCACCCTCAATTCCATCAAACATTTTCCGGGTCATGGCGATACAGCGGTTGATTCACATCTTGGGCTTCCAAGAATTGATAAATCAAAAGCGATGTTGCTTCAAAATGAATTATATCCTTTTAAAAATTTAATTGAAAACGGGGTTGATTCAGTGATGGTAGGTCATTTGGCCGTACCGGCCCTGAGCATGAATGAAACCCAATCCGCAACACTTTCGAAAGCATTGATAACCGGTTTTTTAAGAAATGAACTGGGCCATAAAGGTGTCGTCATTACAGATGCCCTCAATATGCACAGTGTATCTAAACTTTATG
>JABDND010000056.1 GCA_013001145.1 Croceitalea sp.
GTATAACGCAACGGCCAAAGTCTTTAAAATTTCGCTTAAAGAAGAGTTTAGACCCACTCAAGTTCACGAAGATTATTTAATTGAAGATATTTTACAGCGTGCTTTTGCAGCTAGTAGACTAAAAAGACAAAAATCTGTATTGGACTATGATTACGCACAGCTGAGCAATAAATGGAAACCTTCACCAGCTGTAAAAGATTAATTTTTCTCATCCCCACCAAAAATAGCATCCATAAAGATTGTTATAGAATAAAAGCCCAAACCAATGGCTACTATGGCCAATATTAGGCCCACTATCAATACAGGAAAATAAAAAGGGTGCTCTTGATTTTTAAAGGCTTGAAAGAGTACCACTGGGGCCAAAAACATGGTTCCCACAGTATAGCCCAAAAACTTAAGTCCCTTGACCAACAATTCTTTGTTCGTGCGCATAAGCCATCAAAAATAACAAGAATACTTTATATTTAGTCAATTACAATCTGACGAAATATAGAGGGTTCATCAACCAATGGGCGTCTGATTGTTTGTAACCAATACGCCATTTATGGAACTTTTATCCCTTGCAGTTGTCATCATCTTTATAATTGTAGCTACCGTCAAATTCAAAATGCACCCAGTTGTTTCCTTGACATTGGCAGCAATGGCTTCTGGATTTTTTCTGGGTTTGGGTCCCAATGAAATTATGACGAGTATGGCCGATGGTTTTGGCAAAACACTTTCAAGTATTGGGCTTGTGATTGCATTCGGCACCATTATCGGTATATTTTTAGAAAAAACAGGAGCTACTCAAATATTGGCAAATAGCATTCTATCGGTCATAGGGCTTAAACGTTCGCCATTGGCACTCAATTTGGCTGGTTTTGTGATTTCAATCCCCGTTTTTTGCGATTCTGGCTTCGTTATTCTTTCATCGCTAAACAAGGCACTGAGCTCCAAGACTGGTATACCCAGATTGGTATTTGCTATCGCTTTGGGTACGGGCCTTTATGCCGCCCATGTCTTTGTACCGCCAACGCCAGGGCCTTTGGCAGCGGCAGCTTTGCTCAATGCAGATTTGGGTACGGTTATGCTATTGGGATTGTTGGTAGCCGTCGTAGTTTCATTAGCCGGCTATTTTTGGGCCATGATTATAGGAAAATCACTGAAAGAACAACCCGATAAATCACCATCGGATCAAGTTGTTTATGAGGTTTCAAATGCTACTATAAGACCTATTCAGGCTTTTTTACCTTTGGTTGTTCCTGTGGTTCTGATTGCTTTAAAATCTATAGCCGACTACCCGACGAAACCTTTTGGAGAAGAAACTCTTTTTCAATTTTTGCAATATATCGGCAACCCTATCACAGCGTTGTTGGTTGGCGTTTTTTTAGCCTTCCTATTGGCTAAAGACGCTGCTGCTACCCAAAAAAATGAATGGATCGTAGAGGCCTTAAAGCAGGCTGGGCTCATTGTTTTGATTACCGGGGCAGGTGGAGCTTTTGGTGCCGTTTTGCGCACTTTCGACATCGCTTCATTAATCGATTTAAGTTCAGCTACGGGTAAGGGAGGACTATTTATATGTTTTCTTTTGGCAGCTGTATTGAAGACTGCACAGGGCTCTTCTACAGTGGCCATAATTACCACAGCCGCTATCGTGGCCCCTTTATTGGCTACTTTTGATCTTGATACCACCATGGGGAGAGCTTTGGCCGTTTTAGCTGTTGGAGCTGGCGCCATGACGGTGTCACATATTAATGACAGCTATTTTTGGGTGGTTTCCCAATTTTCTAATATGAACCTAAAAACGGCCTTAAAGGGCCATTCTGTGGCCACCTTTTTACAAGGAGTTACAGGATTACTAATGGTGCTTTTGCTGCACTCGTTGCTGTAGTTTATTGAATGGTTACGGTCTGTTTAAACTCTTGAACTACCGCAAAATAACCCAAGGGAAAAACATTGGGTTGTTCTACATTATCAAAAAGGTCTGTATTATCCAAATCAGTAACATCGAACATATTGCCTCTTACCGTTGCTACGGGTATTTGAAAGATGCCTCCATCAAACTGGGTTTGTTCAACCAAAAGGTCCATGTAATTATAAAATTGTTGGTCGGCACCCAAAATACTCACCTCGGCCTGATCACCAGAATCCAACTCTTTATCATAAAAATAGGAGAATTCAAATTCTTGTCCATCAATAAACTGATCGTCTAAGGTCAGAAATTCGTTGTAATCAAAATCAAACACATAGTAATTAGCTTCACTGGGAGGATCGGTAAAGGTAATTAAGAGCTCCGTATCATCATCACCAAACAAATTGGAATCACCTTGTTCAATATTGTCAAATGGAACAACCGGGGCATAAGATGTTTGCCCAAAGTATCTTTTTCCCTTATGGGTAATTATCAATTGAAAATCAATGCCCGGTTCGGCAAATTGGGTTTGAATGCGTTGATCATCGTCAAAAGTTGGATCGGGCACATAAATACCACTGCCAGGGTCCACTTCGGCCAAGGATGATGACCCGCCATTTTCCAATATTTCAGGAGCATCTGGGTTTGGTGTTCCATAAAAAATAATGGCTTGTTCCAATTGTGTTACCGGGGTTTCTTCAAAAAAGTTATTGGTTTCCGTAACCTTGACCGCAACAGGAATGAATTGTTGGCTTTTGTCCACCCGTATCAGGGCATTGATGATAAGTCGTGGTTCTTCGGTAGGGGTTTCAACCTCAATTACATCTTCACAAGAAAGAAGCACAGCTGAAATCATTAAAAGGATGCTTATTTTTTTCATGATCAAAAGCTAAAATTATAGGTTATTGATGGTACAATGCCAAATATTGATGTTCTTACGGCTTCATTTTGACCGGTATCCTGATTTTGTCTAAAATTGATGGACGCGGCATTCATTCTATTGTACACGTTGTAAAAACTAAAGATCCATTCAGACTTAATTTTCTTATCCAAATTTCTTTTGGGCCTTAAAGTAGCCGAGATGTCCAGTCGATGATAGTCGGGCAAACGCTGTTGGTTTCGTAAACCAAAGAAAGGCACCACCACACCTTCAAATTCAAATTGTCCTACCGGATAATTGGTAGGTTGACCAGTTTGATAAATAAAATTGGCATTGATGTTCCATTTATCATTTATTTCATAATTGCCATAGAGGGCCAAATCATGGGTTTTGTCATAAGGAGTACTATACCATTCGCCAAAATTGATGCCCGTTTCCAAATTGGAGCGACCATTATCAAAGTTTGGTGTACGCCCCGGTGTTTGCTGTTCTGATCTAGACAAGGTGTAGGCCAGCCAACCTTGAAATCGCCCTTCGTTTTTTCTAAGTAAAAATTCAAGACCATATGCCCGTGCACTGCCATTTAAGATAACCTGCTCTATGGCATTATTGGCTATCAAGTCGGCCCCATCTATATAGTCGATTCTATTATCAATGTCCTTGTAAAATCCTTCAACCTCTAAGGAGAATTCACCTTTATTGATGTCTCTAAAGTAACCCATGGCGTATTGATCCAATAATTGCGGTTTAACAAATGGCCCACTGGGCGTCCACACATCCAGTGGTGTAGGCGAACTGGTGTTGGACAGTAAATGCAAATATTGCGCTAAGCGCGTATAGCTGGCTTTAACGGAACTCTTGTCATTAAAACTGTAAGCGGCAGATATTCTGGGTTCAAAATTGGTGTAAGTGGCCAAATTGGCCTTACGCCCTGGATTTATAGTGTCAATGGGTGTTGCTTCGCGATAAATCAATTGAAAAGGGTCAAAAACTACAGGCTGATCATTTTCATACACAAAAAACTCATCTTGACCGAATCTATTGAAATGACTCACCCTTAGTCCGTAATTGAAACTCAACTTATCATTTATTTTTTGCTCAACATCAACATAGGCCGCAGCTTCATTTGCATATTTTTTGGTCAATTGATCTTCTACAATGCCAGAATCTTCCCTGTTGGGTATAATTTTTCCAGGATTAAAGACATAATAGATATTATTCAAGCCATAATTAACTTGAAATTTATCATTGATGTAATGCTTAAGGTCATATTTTACGTTAAAGTTTCTAATACCAGAATCCCACTCAAAACCGACGAAGTCAAGTTCTAGGCCGTAAAAATAATCTGAATAAATTAGAGAAAGGTTCGAGAACAACTTATCTGAAAATAAATGGTTCCACCTAAAATTGCCCACGGCATTGCCATAAATATTGACAAAACGGTCACTTATACTAAAAAGGTCCCTTCCAAAATACCCGGAAAGGTAGATGCTGTTGTTATCATTTATTTTATGGCTTATTTTCGTGTTCAAGTCATAGAAATATGCCTTATTGTCAACATCAAACAATGGCAGTAATAAGTGGGCATAAGACGCCCTGCCACCAACCAGAAAAGCCGTACGGTCTTTGATTATGGGGCCTTCTACCAACAGCCTACTTGCTACAGCACCTATACCGCCAGTAACTGTGGTTTCTTTACTGTTGCCTTCGCGTTGAAAAATTTCCAATACGGAAGAAACACGACCCCCATAGCGAGATGGAATACCACCTTTATACAGTTTAATATCTTTTATGGCATCTGGATTGAAAACGGAGAAAAACCCAAATAGATGGGAAGAGTTGAAAATGGTGGCCTCATCCAACAAAATAAGGTTTTGGTCTGCCGCGCCACCCCTTACATTAAAACCCGATGAAGCTTCACCTGCACTCGTTACACCAGGAAGCAGAAGTAGTGACTTGATGACATCGGCTTCACCCAAGACAACAGGTATTCTTTTGATGGTTTGTACGGCCAAGGTATTCACACTCATTTGAGGTTCACGAATATCCAGTCTTTCGGCGTTTTCTGAGACAACAACTTCTTCAAGTTGTTGGGCCTCTTCAACCATTTTATAATTGATCTGTTTGTTTGCATTGAGCACCAATGACTCCCTAATGGTTTCAAAACCTAAGTAACTAATGAGAACTTCGTACTCTCCTTCGGGCAAGGTCAATGAATAAAAACCATATTCGTTAGTGGTGGTGCCAGTACGTAAATTTGGTACGGCCACGGTCACGCCTATCATGGTTTCATTGGTTGCAGCTTCCCTAATGGTACCGCTAAGAGTAAAGCGTTGTTGTGAATAAGAACAAATGGAGAAAAAGGAAAATACTAGAACACTTAGTATCGTAGTTTTTGGCATTTCATGGTTTTTTTTAAAAGTAAATATTCACCCTTGAAAATGTGCCAATTTTAACGTTATATAATGATTTGGAAATCATTAATTAGGTTGTCATCAACTACAGTCCAAATCGTTCAATCAAGAAAAGGCCATCATCTTGGCTCAAGCAATTTGACCTAATATTTTGTTCAAGTTGGCACTGGGCCTCATGGCTTTGGCGGCTTTAACGGCATCGGGCAAATAATACCCGCCAATATCCATTGGTTTCCCTTGGGCATCAATCAACTCTTTTAAAATGATTTTCTCGTTTTCTTTGAACAAATTGGCAATGGTGATGAACCGATTTTTAAGCTCAGGGTCTTTGTCTTGTTTGGCCAACTCCTGTGCCCAGTACATGGCTAAATAGAAATGACTGCCCCTAGTGTCCAATTCATTTACTTTTCTCGATGGGGATTTGTCGTTGTCCAAAAACTTCTCGGTAGCGGCATCCAGAGCCTCAGCCAAAACCATTGCTTTTTTATTATTGTTTTTTTCTCCAAAGAATTCTAGGGATACGCCTAAAGCTAAAAATTCGCCCAGAGAATCCCAGCGTAAATGGCCCTCCTCCAAAAATTGTTCAACATGTTTTGGGGCAGATCCACCCGCACCTGTTTCAAAAAGCCCTCCACCGTTCATTAATGGAACAATGGATAACATTTTAGCGCTGGTTCCCACCTCGAGAATAGGAAAAAGGTCTGTTAAATAATCACGAAGTACGTTGCCCGAAACTGAAATGGTGTCGAGGCCTGCCTTCAAACGTTTTAAGGTGAATTTAGTCGCTTCGGTTGGTGATAAAATATGAATTTCAAGCCCATCGGTATCAAAATTGGGCAGATAAGCCTTTACTTTTTTAATCAATTCAATGTCATGGGCACGTTGATCATCCAACCAAAAAACAGTGGGCGTTTTGGTGGTTTTTGCCCTTTCGACCGCAAGTTTTACCCAATCTTGAATGGGGGCATCCTTTACTTGGCACATGCGCCAAATATCGCCAGCTTCTACCTGGTGTTCCAACAAACAGTCTTGGTTTTGGGAATCAATAACCATAACCTTGCCTCCTTCACTTATTTCAAAAGATTTGTCATGGGAGCCATATTCCTCCGCTTTTTGGGCCATTAGGCCCACATTGGGGACCGTTCCCATGGTTCTGGGGTCAAATGCCCCGTGTTTTTTACAGAAGTCAATGGTTGCCTCATATATACCTGCATAACTGCTGTCTGGTATAATTGCCTTGGTATCTTGCATTTCGCCTTTGGCGTTCCACATTTTACCCGATGTGCGTATCATTGCCGGCATAGAAGCATCAATAATGACATCGCTTGGCACGTGCAGGTTTGTAATACCCTTGTCCGAATTGACCATGGCCAAACTTGGGCCTTCAGCTAAGGTTTTTTCAATGGCGTGGGAAATTTCCTTTCTCTTTGCTTCCGGTAATTTCTCCAATTTGTCAAACAGACTTTCAAGCCCATCATTTGGGCTGATACCTGCTTTTTCAAAATCAGCAGCAAATGATTTGAAAACATCACTGAAATATGCCTCTACAGCATGCCCAAAAATAATTGGATCCGAAACCTTCATCATTGTTGCCTTTAAATGTACAGATAGCAACAAATTCTTTGTTTTGGCATCGGCAATCTCGCGTTGCAAGAAAGCAACCAAAGCATTTTTGCTCATCACGGTCGCATCAATGATTTCAGCCTCTTGTAGCTGTAAATTATCCTTTAAGACAATCTCTTTAGAATTTGTCTTTAAAACTATTCTTACTGTTTTCGCATGATTGAGAGTGATTGATTTTTCATTGGCCCTAAAATCACCTTCTTGCATAGTCGCCACGTGAGTTTTTGAATCTGAAGACCAGGCGCCCATTTTATGGGGATTTTTTTTGGCATAGTTCTTTACAGCCTTTGGGGCACGGCGATCGGAATTACCTTCCCTAAGGACAGGATTCACAGCGCTGCCCTTAATTTTATCGTAGCGCATTTTTATCTCCTTTTCCTCAGTTGTTTGAGGGTCAGCAGGATAAGAGGGTAGGGCATAGCCCTTTTGTTGCAACTCTTCAATGGCCTCCGACAATTGCGGAATGGAGGCGCTAATATTGGGTAGTTTTATGATATTGGCATTTGAGCTTTTGGCTATTTCACCCAATTCGGCTAAATCATTTGGAATTTGTTGTTCTTTTTTTAAAAATTCAGGGAAGGTGGCAATTATCCTACCGGCCAAAGAGATATCTTTTGTTTCAATGGAAATCTGTGCCGTTTTTGTAAATGCTTGAACTATAGGTAGAAATGATTGGGTAGCCAGAGCCGGAGCTTCGTCGGTCTTGGTGTAGCGAATTTTTGCCATCTATTGGTTGTTTTTTTAAGCGCTGCAAATATACAATTTTCAAACAGTCCAGTGATGTCAAAAGGCGCATTAATAAGGTAGTTGTTTTAAAATTGGCCTACTTGTTTAAAAAGATAAAAGCCATATCATTGTACAAGTACATTGATATGGCTTCTTAGAAATGCTGCACAGACTTTACACCTTGTGTTGCCACGCAGTTTTGGTCTAGGACCTCACCTGTCGCATCATTTCAACGTTTGGGTATACTTCTATCCTTAATTTTTCAATCAAACAACTTCCACATACCTTTTTGCCGTTCGTTGTCCTTTGTCAGAATAAAAAATCGCTCTCTTATTCGCACACAAAGTTCATTGTCTTCAATCGGTGCCTAAACACTGCGGAAAACAGTTTTACTTTTTGATTAGTAGTGCTACCATCTAAAATAAATTCGAACAACAATTTAAAGAACGTCAACTTTAAAAGAAAAAAGAAATTGATTGCTCTCATCCTCTCTTCTGATATAAAAATAGAATAAAATTCAGTTCGTACAAGAATGGTAACCAATTTATAATCAACAAGATATGAACTGAGCTTATCAACAATTGTTCATAAAAAAAACACCCATCAATTGATGGGTGTTTTTGAATATGGATGGTGAAAGGTCTACGAGCGTACTTCTTTGATACGGGCTTTTTTACCTGTTAAGCCTCTAAAATAGAAGATTCTTGAACGTCTTACTTTACCTTTTTTGTTTACTTCAATTTTCTGAAGGGCCGGCATATTTACTGGAAAAATACGCTCTACACCAACTGTACCCGACATTTTTCTGATGGTAAATGTCTCCGTCGATCCACTGCCGCGCCTTTGAATAACGACACCTTTAAAGAACTGGGTACGTGTTTTTTCGCCTTCCTTAATTTCATAATACACGGTAACAGTGTCTCCCGCTGAAAATTGAGGAAATTCTTTTTTTGCTACAAATTCGTCTTCAACGAACTTTAATAGAGATTCCATGAATTTTAATTTATGGTTTGTCAAAATCAACATTCACGATTTTCGTCAGAGGTTGACTTTAAGGTGTGCAAAATTAATGGTTATTTTATAATGCGCAACAAAATACATTTAATTTTTAAGTAAAATGCCATCATCACAATAGGTCTGGCCTTCTTTCTTCAGTACGTTTTAGCGCTTGGGCTTCACGCCATTTTTCGATTTCGGGAAAGTTGCCACTCAAAAGCACTTTTGGAACATCCATGCCCTTATAACTCGAAGGTCTCGTATATACCGGTGGTGCCAGTAAATTATCTTGAAAAGTATCGGTCAAGGCCGATGTTTCATCATTCAACACCCCGGGCAGAAGACGAATAATGGAATCCGCTACCACGGCAGCCGCAAGTTCACCGCCAGAGAGTACATAATCACCAATCGAAATTTCTCGGGTAATGAATTTATCCCGTACCCTTTGATCAACACCCTTATAATGACCACATAGCATTATGATGTTCTTTTTTAAAGAAAGTTCATTGGCTGTTTGTTGGTTGAGTGTTTTGCCATCGGGCGTTAAATAGATAATTTCATCATAGTCACGTTCCGCCATTAATTTTGATATACATTTATCGATGGGCTCTATCATGAGTACCATTCCGGCTCCACCCCCAAATTGATAATCGTCAACTTGGTTATAACTTCCTGTGGAATAATCTCTTAAATTATGCAATTGCACTTCTACCAAACCTTTATCAATGGCTCTTTTTAAAATAGATGCCTCAAAAGGACTTGTAAGTAGCTCTGGCAAGACGGTGATAATATCAATTCTCATGGTCCAAGTTTATGGAGCGGCCCTCTAACTAGGCTTTTTTGGTGCCGACCAAAAGTAATGCAAAAAGTTGGGATCCTTTTTCCATTGGAGTCTTTCATAAAGCTTTTGTGCAGGATTGTCAATGGCGGTTTCCAGTTGTAAACCCTTAAATCCCATATTTATACAATGTGATTGGGCAAATTTTAATAAAGCTTCGCCCACGCCTTTTGCTCTATGGTTTTTATCTACATAAAGATCGTTCAAAATGAAGAATGGCTCTAATGTGACTGAAGAAAAAGTGGTATATAATTGGGTAAAACCTACTGCGACTTCATTTTCATAAGCTATAAATACTACGCTTTCGCTTCGGGAAAATCTTTTTTTTAGAAAGATTGTGGCAGCCTCAAGATTTGTTTTTTGGCCATAAAAAATACGATAGGCATCAAATAACGGGGCCAATTCTGAAATATGTTTTTCGGTGGCTTGGACTATAATCATGGGCAATGGTCACTAAATGCCCTTTTTATTTTTATTGATTTCATCTTGAAGTTTGCGACTTATTTTCTGTTCGCGCTCCAAAGCCCTTCTTCGGTGTTGTTCAAATTCTTCTTCAACATCGGCTAACGCCAATTTGGCCTGTTGGGTCAAAGCATTACTGTTTTTGAACTTGTAGATAAAAATGGACAACATGACCAAAAGGCCTAAGATAATGCACCAAACAATTAAATTATAGGTGCTCTTTGAAACCATGGCACCAAAGAAGGACATGCTGTCTTTCTCTTCGGTTATTTGATTTAAATTCTTCGTAGTCTCCTCAAGTTTGGCATTCAAACTGTTGAGATTCTTCTCATTCTCAGCTATGGTCGCATTGAGCGCGGAAATTGTTTTATTCGCCGATTGAACCGAATCCAAAACATTTCTTTGAAATGCTTCTAGTTCCAAAACTCTGATTACCTCATAACGCTTGCCATCTTGACGGTAATTGCCAGATCTGCGCACCAAAGTTTCAAACTGTCCATTAATACTGTTGTCTTCAGTAGGTTGAGCATTATCTTGGGCATTAATGGCACTAAAACTACCGAGGGCGAGTAGCATACACAAAAATAGATTTTTCATAGGGCTGATTCTTAAAACTTGGATTTTGAGCATGGCGAAATTACATCAATATTGGCAATCACCAAAAATTCCAATTATAAAAACTAGTAATAAGTGTATCTCCTCACTTTGGCAATATATTTTGCCAACCGTATAACTTGATGTGAATATCCATATTCATTATCATACCATACATACAAGACAATATTTTTACCATCTTCGGTCACTATGGTCGCCTTACTGTCATAAATTGCAGGTGCGGAGGTGCCCACAATATCAGAAGATACCAGCTCGTTGCTCAATGAGTATTTTATCTGTTCCACTAAATCGCCTTCAAGTGCATATTTTTTCAATATCGTATTAACGGCACTCAATGATGTTTTACTCTTTACTTCCAAATTTAAGATTGCCAATGATCCATTGGGAACGGGCACTCGTATGGCATTTGAGGTAAGCTTGCCTTCCAAAACCGGTAACGCTTTGGCCACTGCTTTACCAGCTCCCGTTTCGGTAATGACCATATTCAATCCCGCTGCTCGTCCGCGACGGTATTTGTTGTGCATATTATCAACCAGATTTTGGTCGTTGGTATAGGCGTGAATTGTTTCCAAATGCCCTTTTTTAATGCCCAAGGAGTCTTCAATCACTTTTAAGACTGGGGTAATGGCGTTGGTGGTGCAGCTCGCGGCAGAAAAAATTTTGATTTTATCAGGATCATATTCTTTATGATTGACCCCATGCACGATATTGGGAACCTCTTTGCCAGGGGCAGTCAACAAAACCCTGTTAGCGCCTTTTGATGTCAAATGTCTAGAAAGTGCATCATGGTCTCTGAACGCTCCGGTATTGTCAATGACCAAGGCATTATAAATGCCAAATTTAGTATAGTCAATATCTTCTGGTTTGTCTGCTGCAATGAGATATACAGTGGTGCCATTGATCAGCAATGCCATTTTTTCAACATCAATATCCACTGTGCCGCTAAATTGGCCATGTACCGAATCGGTGCGTAAAAGGGCGGCACGTTTTTCTAAAATTTCCGGAGTAATAGTTCCTCGCGTTACAATAGCTCTAAGGCGCAATTGATTTCCTTTGCCTGTTTTGGCCATTAGTTCACGAGCCAAAAGGCGACCTATTCGTCCGAAACCGTATAGTACAACATCTTTGGGCTTAATTTGGTCGGAAGCGAAGGCATCCTTCAACTTGTCGAGCACAAAAGACTTTACGTTTAAATGGCTATTGTCTTGTGAATGATATTCGTAAGTAAGTTTGCCAATATCCAATTTAGCAGGGGGCAACTTAATATCAATAATGGCCCTAAGGAGTTCCACAGAATCAAATATAGAGATGGGCTTTTGTACAAATTCCCCAGCATACTCATGTAGATTGATAATTTCACTAACGGTTTTATCAATGACCTGATTTTTGAACAATACGACCTCAATGGATTTATCGTACCAAAGGTCGCTGATTATTTTAACGAATTCAGTGGTGGCTTTTCTTCTATCCGCCTGAAATGCAAGTTCTTTTTCGTAAGACTTAATGTCGCTCATAATTGGTAAAATGGGTTGTAGACTAATTTTTCTGCAAAATTAGATATTTCAAACGTTTTCGTGAAAGAATTTTACATATAAAAAAAGCCCCGAAAAGGGGCTTAACCGTTTACTTAAAAACGCGTTTATTGAAAGATGATTTTTTCCCGCTCCCCATCTTTATTGATCATGGTAATGCTTGTGCGATTGTATCTCGAAATTTTATCAAATATTTTTTTGGCATCGTCTATATCGGTTATGGGAGCATCATCTACTTCTATAATAATTTTATCTTGAAGCTCATAGGCCCGGTATTGTTCAGAGACAGCGATTATCTTTACTCCCTCTTTGACTTTATAGGCCTTTTTATCTTTTGCCGTCAAATTTTTTATTCTCATTCCCATATTTGGCAAATCTATAGTCTGGTTTTTGGTCAAAACGACTGGCAACGTCACGTTTCTCCCATTTCTATTGACCGTTACCGACACTTCATCCCCTGGTCTTTTTGCGGACAGATAGCCCGTAAGCTCTGAAAATTTTCTAATCCTCACATCATCTACTTGTTTAATGATATCACCTTCTTGCAAACCTGCTTTTTCTGCACCTGTTTCTTCTTCTACATTCGAAATGTATACACCATCAATTTCATCCAGTCCTTGCTCCATGGCTTGGGGGGAGGCCGCATTTAAGGCCGAGATGCCCAAAATACCTTTTTGAACGTTGCCAAATTCTAAAATATCATCTACCACCTTTTTTGCAATATTGCTGGGCACTGCAAATGAATAGCCAACATAAGAACCTGTTTGTGAGGTGATAGCTGTATTTATACCAATTAAATCACCATTGGTATTGACCAGGGCCCCGCCTGAATTACCTGGATTGACCGCGGCATCGGTCTGAATGAACGATTGGTTACGACCTGGCGATATGGAACGGGCTTTGGCACTTACGATTCCCGCTGTTACCGTCGAAGTTAAATTAAACGGATTGCCCACAGCCAGCACCCATTCTCCAATTTTGGCCCGGTCAGAATCACCAAACGCCAAATAGGGCAATGGTTGTTCTACGTCAATTTTTAAAAGGGCAATATCAGAATTTGCATCGGCACCAATTACCTCGGCCGCGTAGCTTTTATTGTTATTTAGGGTTACTTCAAGTTCATCGGCCATGGCAATTACATGGTTGTTGGTCACAATAAATCCATCGGGCGATATAATAACTCCCGAACCGGTACCTATTTGAGGCCTTTGGCTACTTTCAGACCCATAGAAGAACTCAGCAATACTGCTGGGTCCTCGACTTATGGTCATATTCTTTACGTGGACCACGGCATTCACTGTTTTCTCAGCGGCAATAGTAAAATCGACTTCATTGATTCCAGCACCTTTTGGGGAGGCCAAAAGATTACTTGTGGTAATGAGGGGCATAGTATCATCGCGTTCAACGTATAAATTCTCTTTTTCAAAAAACAATTTGTAAGCTCCTAAGGTCATGCTGCCAGCTAAGGCCGCAACGAAGAATAAACCAGCTGTTTTTTTCATAAATAATCTGTTTTAATTGTCTATTTATACCCTAAAATTAATAGAAAAAAGAGCCGATTTTAACAGTTTAACGCCATTTTAACTGCAAAAAAAACCTTAAAGAATATACTATCTTTACCCTATGAAATTTGACATTGAGCTTAGCTTTTATAAATATCAAGGCACAGGCAACGACTTTATTCTTATAGACAATAGAAGTTTAAATTTTCCGAAGGAAAACACCAAATTGGTCAATTTTCTATGTGATCGAAAATTCGGCATTGGGGCCGACGGGCTCATATTATTGGAAAAGGACGACCAGTCAGATTTTAAGATGGTTTACTATAATGCCGATGGTAATCTTAGCACCATGTGTGGTAATGGTGGCAGGTGCTTGGTTGCTTTTGCCAATAAATTGGGCATAATTGAAGACAAAGCCAATTTCATGGCCGTTGATGGACATCACCATGCCACGATTGAAGGGGATATGGTTACTTTGCAAATGATTGATGTCCTTAAAATTGAGGAGAAACCAAAGTACACCTTTTTGAATACAGGTTCACCCCACCATGTGCAAACTGTCGAGGCACTCGACAGTTTGAAAGTGAAGAATGAGGGCGCTAAAATACGTTATGGCATTTATGGACAAGAAGGTGCCAATATAAATTTTGTAGAGGCAGTTGGTCTAAATACCTTTGCTGTTCGCACCTATGAGCGGGGAGTTGAAGATGAAACACTCTCTTGCGGCACTGGTGTTACCGCGGTGGCATTGGCGATGCACCATAACCAAAAAACTACCGAAAATCAAGTTGTAATTGAGACCAAGGGAGGTAGGCTTGAAGTGTCGTTTAAATCAGAAAAAGGCGCCTATTCACAAATACAATTAAAAGGCCCGGCGACTTTTGTTTTTAAAGGAAACATCATATGTTAAACCTAATCGGACAACTTGTTTATTTAAGGGCATTGGAGCCTTCTGACATAGATTTTCTATATGCCTTGGAGAACGACACCAAAATTTGGGAAATCAGTGGTACAATAGCACCTTATTCAAAAGCAGTACTTGAAATGTATCTTGATAATGCCCATCGTGATATCTATGAAGTAAAACAATTGCGACTGGTGATTTGCGACAAAAATGATGAAATCAAAGGGCTCGTTGATTTATTTGATTTTGACCCGAAAAATAAAAGAGTGGGCGTCGGCATTGTGGTCAGTGAAGAAAAAGACCGAAATAAAGGTTACGGGGAGGAAGCTTTAAGACTTTGCTGCTCATATGTGCTGGATTATTTGGACATGCACCAAATTTATGCGAATATCATAGCGGACAATGAGGCCAGCATACGTCTTTTTGAAAAACTAGGATTTGAAGAAGTTGGCCTTAAAAAAGACTGGATTTGTTCCAATTCAAGCTTCAAGAGTGAACACCTATATCAAAAAATAAAAGGGAAATGAACTTAAAAAAAGTACTTTGGGCCACTGCTATTTTGGGCCTTGTTATTTGTGGTTTTATTGCTTATAACATATATGACGCGCTTTTTGGTGCCAATACCAGCTTCAACAATGAACAAGCCATTGTTTTTATACCCACCAATGCAACCATGATCGAGGTTCGAAGGCAAATGGAACCTTTATTGAAGAATATATCCAAGTTTGAAGCTGTTGCCCAACGCAAAGGCTACTCGAACAATATTAAACCTGGTCGATATGCCATAAAAAAGGGCATGAACAATAATGAGATCATCAATACACTACGTAGTCAAAATTTACCGGTTAAAGTATCATTCAATAATCAAGAAACGCTAGGCTCCCTTGCTGGAAGGGTGTCAAGCCAAATAGAGGCCGATAGCATTGCCTTGGCAGCGGTGCTACACGACGTCGATTTTATTCAAAGCAGTGGCTTGAACAATGATAATGCGCTAAGCATGTATTTGCCCAATACCTATGAGTTTTTTTGGAATACAAGTGCCGAGCAATTTAGGTCGCGCATGAAGAAGGAATATGAACGATTCTGGAACAGTGAGCGGAAAGAAAAGGCTGAAAAAATCTCTCTGACTCCAACACAGGTGATGAGCTTGGCGGCCATAGTTCAAAAAGAGACCGTAAAGGTAGATGAAAGACCTAGGGTAGCAGGTGTTTATTTGAACAGATTGCGCAGAGGTATGTTGTTACAGGCAGACCCGACGGTTATTTATGCGGTAAAAAAAGAAACCGGCAATTTTGATACAATTATCAAACGTGTGCTTTATAAAGATTTGACCCTAGATTCCCCTTACAATACCTATAAATATGCCGGATTACCCCCAGGGCCCATTACCATGCCCGATATTTCGTCAATTGATGCGGTTCTTAATGCGGAAACACATGATTATCTCTATTTTGTAGCAGATGTTTCCAATTTTGGTTACCACAAATTTGCGAAGAATTTGGCTCAGCATAACCGAAATAAAGTACAATACGTAGAGTGGTTGAACGCCCAAAAAATTAAACGATAGGTCGTTCGTCCGATTATTGATACTTTTTATCGTCGTTTTAGTCGGGTTTAAGAAAAACTTAAGACTTTTAAATATCCTTTTAACAATTCCCCCACTATATTTGCCGGCTTAATTAAAATCCATTCAATGGATTCTAAATATAAAAGTATGAGAAGATGGATTAGTTTTATAGGTCATCTTACCATCATTCTAGTGCTCACTAGTTTTGGCACGATTACTTTTAATAATAAGCCAGTGGAAGTGCCCAATGCTTTAAAGTCGGAGCCCAATCAAGATTTCGATGTGGCGCAGGCAGAAATTTCGGCAAACGAATCATACAATTCACCCACCATATATTTAAAAAAGTCATTTATAGGCTTTAGAGAAGCCCTTGCTTTCAAAGAATCGCAAGGTGATTATAGTGCGGTTAATACCCTGGGTTATATGGGAAAATATCAGTTCGGTAAAGGGACTTTAAGAATGATGGGTGTTCATGACACCTTTGAGTTCATAAACAACCCTAAATTGCAAGAACAAGTCTTTAAGCTGAATGTAGCACGAAATAAATGGATTCTCAGAAGAGACATCAAAAGATTTGTTGGTAAAAGAATAAACGGAACCGTGATATCTGAATCTGGCATAGTCGCGGCTGCGCATTTGGCCGGTGCGGGCAATGTAAAAAAGTACTTGCGTTCCTATGGGCAAGAGGATTTTGAAGATGCTTATGGCAGTAATGTGGCTTATTATATTAAAAAGTTTGCGCACTATGACATTTCCAGCATCAAAGCTGAAAACAACCCTCAAGTGTAGCACACTAATGAAAAAGAAAATGTAACCCTGAAGTATTTCAGGGTTTTTTATGCCTGAATGATAAAAATAGCAGGCCTTTTATTTAAGTCAACAGATGCGTCCCGCCATTGATTTACAAATTTTGTGGCAATTAACTCTGTAGGTAAGGTAATATCGGCAGCAACACATAGTCTCGTATGAGGCAGTAAAGTTTTGGTCAGTTCTTGAAAGAGCTTATCATTTCGATAAGGGGTTTCAATAAAAATTTGAGCTTGCCCAGATTCTTTTGACATACGCTCCAGTTTTTTGATTGCCGATTTGCGTTCGGTAGCATCTATAGGCAAATAGCCATTGAAAGCAAAGTTTTGACCATTCATTCCGCTGGCCATCATTGCCAATATTAATGAAGATGGTCCTACCAGCGGTACCACGGTAATGTTCTTTTCGTGTGCTAAACGCACCACATCTGCTCCAGGATCGGCGATGCCCGGGCAACCTGCCTCCGAGACTAGGCCAACATCAATGCCATGTATGCACGGATCTAAATAAGTTGGTATTTCGGCTGCTTCGGTAAATTTATTGAGAACTTGAATATGAAGATCAGGTTGGGATTTATTGGCGCTTACCTTTTTAATGAAATGACGGGCCGACTTTTCGTTTTCGGCAATATAATGGTCAATTTCCTCAATGGCTCTTTTGATTGAAATGGGCAGTACTTCCAGTGGTGCTGTATTCCCCAAGGTAGTAGGTATTAGATAGAGTTTGCCGGCAACTAGGCTTGGTTTAGTTTCTTCCATTTGAATTGATTTTATCTGCGATCGCCCTACAGGCTACGGAAATGGTTTTAAAAACAGATTCAAAGTTGAGCGTACCACCGTGATATGGATCCTGCACTTCTAAATAGCCCAAGTTTACTTCTCTGAGCAACAATTTGACTTTTTGTTTTTGGGAATCATTTTTCGCCTTAGCCAAAATGTTGGTATAATTATTCTTGTCCATGGCATAAATATGATCAAAAGTTTCAAAATCTGCCGTGGTAAAAACTCTACATCGCTGTTGGCCTATTTCAATACCATATTTTTTGGCGACGTCAATGGAACGAATATCAGGTGGATTACCAACATGGTAGGCCGCTGTGCCGGCGGAATCAACAAATACTTCATCAGGGTCCACCATTGATTGTAAAATGCCTTCTGCTAATGGAGACCTACAAATATTACCTAGGCACACCATCAAGACTTTGGTCATACGTGGACTTAATTAGGAGAATTTTTTACTTAGATCTTCAATGTATTTTCTAAACTGCTTATCGGTTTCGGCCAAATTATCGACCGTTTTACAGGCATGGAGCACTGTTGCGTGGTCACGTTTACCTATTTGTGAACCTATACTCGCCAATGAAGCTTTGGTGAACTTTTTAGCAAAGAACATCGCCAACTGTCTTGCTTGAACAATATGTCTTTTACGTGTTTTTGATTGTAAGGTGGCCACATCCATTTCAAAATAGTCGGAGACCACTTTTTGAATGTAGTCTATTGAAATCTCACGTTTGGTGTTTTTGACAAACTTTTCAACTACCTGTTGGGCAAGTTCAAGGGTTACCTCTCTTTTATTGAACGAAGATTGGGCTATCAACGAAATAATTGCCCCTTCCAACTCGCGAATATTGGTCTTGATGTGTTTTGCAACATGCTCTATGATTTCATCGGGCATTTCAACACCATCCCTATACAATTTATTTTTTAAGATGGACACCCTGGTTTCAAAATCAGGACTTTGCAACTCGGCAGAGAGTCCCCATTTAAAACGCGATAGCAGACGCTGTTCGATATCTTGCATATCAACAGGTGCTTTGTCCGAGGTTAATATAACCTGCTTTCCATTTTGGTGCAGATGATTGAAAATATGAAAGAATACATCTTGTGTACCTGATTTACCCGATAAAAATTGAACGTCATCAATGATCAGCACATCTATGAGCTGATAAAAATGAATAAAGTCATTGCGGGTATTTTTCTTGACAGATTCAATATACTGTTGGGTAAATTTTTCAGCCGAAATGTATAGTACAGTGCGTTCTGGGTATTTATCTTTTATTTCTACCCCAATGGCATGAGCCAAATGGGTTTTGCCCAGACCAACCCCACCGAAAATGAGCAATGGGTTAAAAGAAGTGCCTCCAGGCTTGTTGGCAACAGCCATACCAGCAGATCTGGCCAATCGATTGGAATCGCCTTCCAGAAAATTTTCAAAATTATAACTGGGATTTAGCTGAGATTCAATTTTTATATTTCTAATGCCTGGAATGACAAAAGGGTTTCTTAACTCAGGATTTTTGGAAGTGATGGGAACATCCAATTCTTGCGGAGCCATTGCCGCGCGGTTTGAACTGGGTATTTTTTCAGTAAATGGCTCATTGTTGCCATACTTGTTCTCCATTTTAATAATGTAGACCAACTTGGCGTTCGCCCCCAATTCTTTGCGAAGGGCAACCTTTAAAAGCTTTACATAATGTTCTTCTAGCCACTCATAAAAGAACTTGCTGGGAACCTGAATGCTTAATGCCTTGTCTGTGAGTCTGACCGGCTTAATAGGAACAAACCAAGTTTTGAATGCCTGCGGTTGGATATTATCTTCGATAAAAGCCAAGCAATTATTCCATACGGAAGTAGCAGTAACACTCATGTAAGGTTTTCCTTTATTTTGTGGTTAGTATTTAAGCTTTGCAGATGAAAACTTTCGGGGGTTTCCCTGATACTTTGTATGCGGCAAATATGTGAACAAAAAATCTAAAAAAAAACTATTTTCCAGTTGAATTTGTACTTTTTTTTTCGCATGTTTCCATCACAGCAATCAAGCCTATAAATATATACTTTTTCGGCAAATTATATGGATTCTAACAAATTTTCTTTTCGCGTTCGCTATGGCGAAACCGATCAAATGGGAGTAGTGTACCACGGTAATTATGCCCAATACCTAGAGATTGGCAGGGTTGAGTGGTTAAGGTCTCTCGGAGTCACATATAGTTCAATGGAAGAAAGCGGTATTTTTTTACCAGTAATTAAACTACAGATTGATTACAAAAAATCGGCTTTATACGATGAATTGATTACTGTTGAAACCATACTTAGTAAAAGACCATTGGTAAAAATAGAATTCGATTACCATATTTATAATCAAAACGGAGATTTATTGGCAAATGCCAATACCGTACTGGCCTTTATGGACAAAAAAACAGCGCGCCCCATTAAATGCCCAGATTATATTCTTAACAAGCTCAATTAGCCCAACTCTTTTACCTGCACTTTTGAAAGGCTTTCAAAGTACCCTTCAATGTTGTGGGCCATTCGCTTTCTCACTAAAACGGTTATTTTACATTGGAGCTCCATGTGTTGGGCAACTATTTGCAGTTCTTTTTGTTTTATGATTCGCATGACCTGATTCATCATGGGGTACTCAAAATTAATTTGAAATCTAACCTTGACCACCTTTTTAACTTGCACCGAATTGCCTATGGCTAACTTTGCTGTCTCTCGATAAGCTTGTATTAGGCCGCCCACGCCTAGTTTAGTGCCGCCAAAAATACGTACGACCACTATAAGAACATTGGTCAAATTGGCAGCTTGTATTTGGCCATAAATTGGCATACCCGCAGAATTGTTGGGTTCACCATCGTCATTGGCCCTATAGGTTGGGTCTTCTACGCCCAATTGCCATGCGTAGCAAAAATGGTTGGCCGAAACGTGCTTTGCCCTTAGTTCTTCAATTATGGGCTTAATTTCTTCTTTGACCGCTACAGGAAAGGCATACCCATAAAATTTACTGCCTCGGTCTTTAAACAA
Source organism: Croceitalea sp. (assembly GCA_013001145.1). Classification (GTDB taxonomy): domain Bacteria; phylum Bacteroidota; class Bacteroidia; order Flavobacteriales; family Flavobacteriaceae; genus Croceitalea. Next base: position 20,561 of record JABDND010000056.1, read on the forward strand.
GACTTGCTCAGAGGGCTTTGCCAGCGTTAAATAAATATCAGTCCGCATAAATCAATATAATGCTACCAAAAGAATACTGACCACCGCCATGATAATACCCACCCAATTCTTCAAACTCAATTGTTCTTTAAACAATAAAATTCCCAAAAGAGTTGAAAACATAACAATGGCCACGTTGTTGATGGTGAATATCGAGGCACTGTTCCATTGGTCGTTCTCCAATGCTTTCAAAAGAAAATATATAGAGAAATAATTGGGCACGCCCAACGCGATACCACCTAATACATTTCTGAAATAAAATCGCATTGGGGTTTTTAAAGACTTAAAAAGAATAAAAAGGATGCCCATTACCGCGGCAGCTGCGAAAACGACCGCCGAAAATATGGGATATTCCGCCTGACTCAATTGTGTCTCTTGCATCCATTTTATGCTGGTGTCAATAATACCAGACCCTAAAAATACCAGCAGCGGTAATACCAACGAAGCTTTTGACAAATTGATGGAGCGTTCTTTCATAGACGCAAAATATACGGCAGCCAAGGCCAACAGTATACCCAGAACCTTTAATGTAGAGAGTATTTCGCCATATACAAAAACACCAAATACAACCGGAATGACCAAAGACATTTTGGTGGCAACGGATGCTACGGAAACCCCAATTTGCTGTGAGGTCTTAGCCATTATATTAAAAATCAAAATAAACAAGACACCGAGGGCCAACGTACCATAAAACCATGAATTGGCCATTATTTGGGTAGGTTCCAATGGTTTTTGATAAAAAACTAATCCCACACTACACGCTACGACATAATTGGTAATTATGGCATAAAGCGTTTGCACCTTATAAACTTCAAATAATTTAAAAATGACAAAGATGAAACTGGAGCAAAGTACACTTAGCGCAAGGTAGAGCATTTAAAGTCTGGATTTTAATGAAAGAACATCCTCTTGACCAACGAGTAGATTCCACGTATTGATACCTAATTGGGCCGCAGCGTCGGTGTTGTCTTTGCTATCATCTATAAATAAAGTCTGCTCAGGTTTTAGCCTATTCTCTGCCAACACATATTCAAAAATGTCTAAGTTGGGCTTTCGAAGCTTAATTTCATAAGAGAGATAGAATGGCTCAAATACTTGTCTAAACCTTTGAAAACGTGCTTTGCCCATTTGCTGCAATACATATTGAATATGAATTTCATTGGTATTGCTCAACAACATTAATTGATAATCGCCTTCTTTTTTTAAGTTTTCTATGAAATTGAGTCGCTCTTCAGGAAAATCCAATAAAATTGAATTCCATGCACTTTCTATTTCCTCCTTCGAAGCTTGTGGAAATTTAGCCTCTAACGTTGACATAAAATCATTTGAGGTAACCAAACCCTGCTCGTAATCTTTAAATAATTGGTCCAAATCTGGTGTTATTTCCCTTAGGCCAAATTCTTGCAAAGCTCTTGCAGTAGCAGGCTTATCTAAATTTATAAGGACATCGCCAAAATCAAATATGAGCGTTTTAATCATTTTTAATAATTAGTAGTTCATCCTTTTCAATTTTCTCACTTTGAATAAAAGTTCCTGCTATTTGAGGCGCCTTTAGCCCTTTTTTAAAGCAAATTTCGCTTTTAAAAATACGCGCTTCATCCCATAGTTGACTTTTAATAAACGATTCTAAGGTGGTCGGGCCACCTTCAATGAAAATACTTGTGTACTCGAGTTTATAAAAAAGTTTACAGAGTTCCAATGGCAAAGACTTTCCAAACTCTATACGTTCATAGGCAATGCCCTTAAGGTATTGCGAAGTATCATCAACTTCTGTAATGACCAATGTTTTGGCCATGTGGTCAAACAACTTGGCGTTTTTTGGTACACTAAGATTTCTGTCAATAACCACTCTAACAGGATTTTTTCCAGCCCACAAACGCGTAGTGAGGCTGGGATTGTCTCTCACGGCCGTATGAGTTCCAATCAATATAGCTTGCTCTTCGCTCCGCCATTTGTGAACCAATTGTTGGGAATATTCATTGGAAATCCAATAGGGCTGTGGTGTATCATCGCGTAAAGCAGGCTCGGGCGCCATAAAACCGTCTTGCGATTGTGCCCATTTTAAAATAATATAAGGTCGCTTTTTTGTGTGATACGTTAAAAAGCGTCTTAAATACCATCGGCATTCAGGTTCAAGAACGCCAACCGTAACTTCAATGCCCGCTTCCTTTAGTTTAGCGACGCCCTTGCCAGCGACTTTAGGGTTGGGGTCCTTCGTACCTATGACCACTCTTTGTAAATTATGCTCGATGATGGTATCTACACAAGGTGGTGTTTTACCATGATGTGAGCAGGGTTCAAGGGAGACATAAAGTGTGGCCTGTTTAAGTAATGATTTTACAGGCACCGAATTTAAAGCATTTACCTCGGCATGTGAACCACCAAAAGGACTGGTAAAGCCTTCGCCGATAATGGTATCATCTACGACCAAAACACAACCGACCATTGGGTTGGGAGCAGTCGTTCCCAATCCTCTTTTGCCGAGTTGAATACATCGCAACATATATTTTTGGTCTATATTCACAGCGTAAAAGTAGCATAATTAAATTCAAGAATGGACGGGATATCTATACGAAGAATAGCCATTGAAGACAATGTGGCCGTTGCCGAATTAATACGCAAGGTATTACTTGAAATGGGAGTGCCCAAGGTAGGTTCGGCCTATGCTGATAAAGGGCTTGACGATATGTACAATGAGTATAAAACAGACAGGTCTGCCTATTTTTTAGCTGAGCAAAATGGTCTTCTTTTAGGCTGTGCTGGCATCGCTCCATTAAAAGCCGCAGATGATGCCACTTGTGAGCTTCAGAAAATGTATATTCTAGAAGAAGCCAGAGGCAAAGGTTTGGGCAAAAAACTGATAGCTAAATGCCTCGATCAAGCCACCTACTTGGGATTTAAATATTGTTACTTGGAAACCATGCCCCATATGCAAGCTGCTCAAAAACTGTATACCAATATTGGCTTCAAGTATTTGGAGAGTCCCAAGGGTGATACAGGCCACCATGC
>JABDND010000062.1 GCA_013001145.1 Croceitalea sp.
GTGAAACAATTGCCCTTTTTGAACAAAAAATATTTACGCTACATAGATTTTGCACAAGCCTCCATAGGTGAACTTTTTGGTTCAAAAAAACTCGCCGATTCAGAAAAAAAACAGGTATTTGAGCTTCGAAGTTGCTTCTTTGAAAATAAGGGTAACGGAATTTTTAAGATGACTCCTTTACCGTTGATGGCACAAGTCTCGCAAGTGAATGCAAGTTTAGCGGAAGATTTTAATAATGACGGTTTTAAAGATTTGTTAATTGTTGGCAACAACTATGAAATTAGCACCCAGCTCGGTAGGTTGGATGCATTTCATGGTTTAATTTTGACAAATGATAAAAACGGAGGTTTTGTATGGGAACGGCACCAAAACCTTAACTTATCTGGTGCTTCCCGAACACTTGACAGAATAGAGATTAACGGCCTGCCTTACTACATTATAGGTCGCAACAATAATTCACCGATTTTCTTAGCAATTAAGCAGAAGGACAAATGAGATCGAACTTTTTAAAAATACTTAGCCTATTATTCTTACTTGGGGCCTGTACCTCCAAACAGAAAGCGACGGACATTGAAAATGAGGAAGAAACCCTTTTCACCCTATTAACACCTGAACAAACGGGCATTGACTTTGTAAATTCAGTTGAGAATCAGAAAAACTTCAACATATTCAAATATCGAAATTTCTACAATGGTGGTGGAGTGGCCATTGGCGACATTAACAATGATGGCTTATCAGATATCTACTTGACCGGAAATATGGAGCCCAACAAATTGTATTTGAACAAGGGCGATTTCAAGTTTGAAGATATTTCAGCTTCGGCTGGTGTTGAGGGCAGTAAGCCTTGGTCGACAGGTGTTCTTATGGTTGATGTTAACGCAGATGGCCTTTTGGATATTTATGTGAGTAATGCCGGTAACCTAGAGGGCAATAACCATGACAACGATCTTTATATCAACAACGGTGATCTCACTTTTACTGAGAAGGCCAAAGAGTTTAACCTGGCCGAGACAGGTTTTTCAACCCATGCCTCTTTCTTTGATTATGATAAAGATGGAGACCTTGATGCCTATATTCTAAACAACAGTAATATTCCAGTGAGCAGTTTGGGTTATGCCGAACAAAGACAGGTTCGTGCCCAAGATTGGGAGGGAGTACCCCATATTTTTAGAGGCGTAGGCGATATGCTACTGCGCAACGACAATGGTAAATTTGTTGATGTAAGTGAAGAAGCGGGTATTTATGGCAGTCTTATTGGCTTTGGGTTAGGCGTTTTGGTGACCGATATCAATCAAGACCTTTATCCAGACATTTATGTGTCCAACGATTTCTATGAAAGGGATTACCTGTACATTAATAACCAAGATGGCACCTTTAGCGAAGAAATCAAGAATTATACCTCGCACTTAAGCTTATCTGCCATGGGCATAGATATTGCCGACATCAACAACGACGGTCATAACGATATTTTTATAACCGATATGCTTCCTGAAGCTGACGAAAGAGTAAAGGCCGTTATGGAGTTTGAAGGTTACAACGTATTTAATCTTAAACAAGACAAAGATTTTTACCAGCAGTACATTCAAAATACCCTACAATTGAACAATGGAAATGGAACTTTTTCAGAAGTCGCATACTACAGCGGCGTTGATGCGACCGATTGGAGCTGGGCCGGACTTCTATTTGATATGGACAATGATGGGTTGAAAGATATTTTCATCACGAATGGCATTAACCATGACCTAACCGATTTGGATTTTGTAGACTTTTTTGCCAATGAAATCATTCAAAAAATGGCCTTGACCGGCAGAAAAGAATCCATAGATTCCATCATCAGTAAAATGCCCATCAAACCACAACCCAACTATGCCTACAGAAACAAGGGTGATATCACCTTTGAAAATGCCAATAAGGCTTGGGGATTTGATCTTCCTTCAAGATCTAATGGTGCCGCCTATGGCGATCTTGACAATGACGGTGATCTAGACTTGGTCATCAATAATGTGAATACAGAAACTTTCGTGTACCAAAACCACAGCGAACGTTTGAAGGACCGCAACTATATCAAGCTCAAATTTATTGGCGAAGGCAAAAACCCATTTGCCATCGGAACAATGGCCAAATTATATTTTAACGGTAACATTGTAAATCAAGAATTGATTCCGTCACGAGGCTTTCAATCCTCGATTGACTATGTGATGACGGTTGGTTTGGGAAAAGAAAAAGAGTTAGATTCCATTCGTGTGGTTTGGCCCAATGATAAAACCGTTTTAATGAAAAAGGTTAAAGCCAATCAAACCTTGGTCTTAAAACAGCAAGAGGCCAGCGGAACCTATAAACCTATTAAAAAAATCATTAATAAAACATTGCTGACTGAAGTTAATAATGATGGTTTTCTTGGCCATAAGGAAAACAATTACAATGATTTTGATTATGAAGGATTGATCTATAAAAAAATATCACAAGAAGGACCGGCTATGGCGGTTGCAGATATTAACGGCGATGGCAACGAAGACGCCTTTATTGGCGGAGCAAAAAATGAAGCAGGCGCAATATACCTGCATGAGGGTGGTGGTAAATTCGCATTAGCGACCCAAGCCGTATTCGCCGAAGACAAATCTTTTGAAGATACAGCAGCCGCTTTTTTTGATGCAGATGGCGACGGAGACCTTGATTTGATGGTGGGCTCTGGAGGTAATGAAGTTGGGTCAGAAACAAATTATAGACCAAGATTATATTTGAACAATGGACAGGGTGAGTTCTCAAAAACTGAAAGAAATCTGCCATCTACATTTAAAAATATGTCGACCATTGCGCCCCATGATTTTGATGGAGATGGTGATATGGATGTTTTTATAGGTTCACGCAGTGTTGTTGGAGTTTACGGGCTGGATCCCGATCATCTATTATTAGAAAACAAAGGCAATGGCGAATTTAGTGATGCCACTGAGAGAAGAGGCTATGATTTAAAAAGTGCAGGCATGGTGTCCAATGCCATTTGGGCCGATATTGACGGTGATGGGCGAAAAGATTTGATCACAGTAGCCGAATGGGACACTCCAAAAATCTATAGAACATCAGGAAGGCGCATCGTCAAAATGGCAACCTCATTAGATAGTTTATTTGGATGGTGGAACACCGTAGAAGCTGCAGATTTGGATGCTGATGGTGATCTTGACTTAATTTTGGGCAATAATGGCGAAAACCTTCATTATAAGCCTATTGATGGGCAACCAATGAAGATGTGGATAAACGATTTTGA
>JABDND010000094.1 GCA_013001145.1 Croceitalea sp.
GAGATAATAAAAAACTCTTGGGGCAGCTCTGGGGCAAATGAAAATAAATCATCTTCATTACTGCCATACCCATGAAACATGAACAATGCAGGAGCATTTTCAATGTCTGTCAAAGGTGGTCTTACCAAATGCTCCAAGGATAGGGAAGCTGTTTTCATTGTGTCATTTATTGAATAAAAGTGAACCACTTTTGAAAATAGGGACCTGCAATGGGTATTTCCTTTTTGGTGTCACCAAGGGCCGAAGTAAAACCATAGCCCCACAAAATCAAATAAAAAATGTAGAGCCCGATCCAAGCATAATTAATGCCAGAGTAGCTAAAAAAGATGGCGAAAGCGTGAAACAATAGATGTATGCCAAATGCTTGGCGAATATGAAAACGCGCAAATTGGTGCTTGGGTTCTAAGTTCATAGTAATGGCAATTAAACTTCCGACAATCGTAAAATAAGCGATAATGGCAGTTGTTTTTCCTTCTACGGGCTTGCTAGTCACTCTTTTCTAATGTTTATGCGTCCGTTATTTATTACTCCGTAAGGTATCCCTTTTAATTGTTGCCCCACAAAAATGGCATTTTTTGATTTTGATCCAATATGTGCTTTGTCAAAGACGTATTCCAAATCAGGATTGAACAAAGTCAAACATGCCTCTGCACCCTCTTCAATCTTGGGCGTGGACAATTCAAATCTTTCACGCCCTTTAATCAATAGGTCTATGGCCTCTTCAAGTCCAAATAATCTATTGAGCATGCCAAAAGCCGATTCAAGTCCTATGGTACCATAAGCAGCATTGTCAAATTCTACGCGTTTTTCTTCAATATCAATTGGTGTATGATCAGCGGTAACAAAATCTATAGCACCAGATTGTAGGCCTTTAATCAAAGCTTTTGTATCACTGGTTGACCTCAAGGGTGGCCTTACCTTAAAATTGGAATCAAAACTCTCCAATTCTTGATCGGTAATCGCAAGGTTGTGTATTGCGACACTTGCAGTAACATCCAAATTCTTTTTCTTGGCTTCGGCAATCAATTTTACCGATCCCGCGGTAGAAACAGTGGGTATATGCAGTTTGCCGCCGGTATATTCTAAAATATAAAGATCACGGGCAATTTGAAGTTCTTCGGCCAATGCCGGTACACCTTTTAATCCCAAGCGGGTAGAAACGTTGCCTTCATTTACAGTGCCGCGGCCGGTAATTTTAATGTCTTCAGGAAAAGAGCAGACCAATCCATTAAAATTCTGAGCATATAAAAGGGCAATTTTTAAGAGATTACTATCGCCTATGGATTTTTTATAATCATAAAAAGCAACTGCCCCGGCGTTTTTCATGTCAAAAAGTTCTGCCATTTGTGAACCATCACCCTGCATTGTTAAATTGCCCATAGGATGAAGCCTTACAGCTTTGTTAATCGCTTTTTCTTTTAAAAATATGATATCTGAACTGCTATCAGGACTGGGAAATGTATTTGGATTCAATACTATGTCGCAGAACCCGCTCATAGCAGCTACTTGTAAACCATTGGCTATGGTCTCACGCTCTTCGAAACCTGGCTCTCCAAAACAGACGCTGGAATCAAACCAACCTACGGATACATGCAAATTATCCAGTTGCAACTCTTTTAAATTAGAGGGGTTCGTAAGTTTGGCGCCTATTTTATCAATTTTGCCGTTTTTTATAAGAAGGTCTCGTTTTTTTAAATGCAGAACTGGGTTGGTAGGGTCAACTATTTTTGCAGATTTTAATAGTATGTTCATGCAAGAAATTTTTGAATCAATATTTCCATCAAAACGAAAACCAAGGCAAAAATAACAAACCATTTCCAATACTGGGTTATGGTATTGTCTTCATTAAGGGATTGAAATAGTGCTGGAATTGTATTTTGTACAGAGCTTACATCAATATTGTCAAGGTCAAGATAGGTCAATTGACTTTCATCCCTTGTAAAATTGAAGCTAATATGTTGAAGGGTATCTTTCCCTTTTACAACGGCATAGATGCCATCCAAAGCTGGATTTTCTTGAAAATAAAGGCGAAGTTTATTGGTATATGATTTTTGCAATGGAATAAATTCACTCTCATCATGCATCAATTTGACAATGTTATCTTTTTCAACCTGGGTGGCCACGTCCACTACATTGTCGTCTCCCATTTGCAAATACAGATCAGCGCTTTTTAAACTTTTCAAGGCCATGTTGTAAAAAGTTGGCACAATTAAAGGGGAATTTTTAAAATTGGAATTTTCGCTGTTCAAAGGTGCCGTGAAGATTTCCACTTGTTTATTGCCAACTAAAAAGGGTTCATTGTTTGCAAAAGAGAGAATGGTGGCCGCTTTGTTCTCGACCCTATAATAGGATTGAACATTGGGATAATCGAAATTAGTCACCCTTTTTTCAAATACATTGGCATAAATAGGATTGTCGAAATTAATTTTGCTTATGCGCTGACCAAATACCATTGGCTCCAAAAATTTGACTGGCAAAAGTGTTGTGTACAAATTATTGTAGGTATCTAAATCTGCCTTTGATGATGGAATAAACACCAAATGCCCTCCTTCTTTGACAAATGCCTGCAATACCGTTATTAGGCTAATGGGCAGGCTCTCAAGACCGTTGAGTACCACTAGATTTTGAGGCGCTATTTTGCTATAATTGAGATTGGCCAAAGTGGTGGCACTATATTCGAATTCGTCATCTGTATAAATTCTACTTAAAAAATCTTCTTCAACACCCTCGATGGACAGTACTTTGATCTTGGGTCGTTCATCTATGGAAAAATAAAATGAGTTGTCATATGCAAGCCCATTATCAGCAATGCTCACACGGCCCTTGATCAATTCATTTTTCGGTAAAGAGAAAATTGTAGATGATAGTTGATCAGCGTTGTATTGGGCAGCTGTTTTGGCAATTAACTTTGATCCGTTGTAAATGGAAATAGGCAAGCTTTCATCCTCAGACAAACCAGAAATTAATGTATGTAGCTCAATTTGATCACTATTGGAATTACCAATAAATAGGGAGTCAATAGATACATTTTTGTCGGAGTTGGGCTTTAAAGCAACCAAATGGATGGCCATTTTTTCTTTTGAATCGGTATTTAATTCTCCCATCCGTTTTTGAAAATCAGAAATAACGATCAAATTTTTTACCACATCCTTTCTAGTTGAAAAAAGAGTGTTGGCTTTGAGCACTATATCATCAAATGACAATTGATCACTGTCATGGGTCAACGACAATAGCGAGTTTTGAACAGCCGCAAAATCTACATTGGTAAACGTTTCTTTATTGGTAAATAAGCTAAACTTAGAATTGCCAGGCATTGTTTTTGCCAAATCTTGAACCGCCTTTTCCAATAGGGTCAATCCTTCGGTTTTGGCTTGCATGCTAAAAGAATCGTCCAAGTAAATCACGGTTTCCTTTTCTTTTAGGGCAATACCCTTGGCAAAAAAGGGCTGTGCAAAGGCGATGACCAAAGCGGCCAATAACAATAAACGTGTAAGCAATAAGAGCCATTTTTTTATGGTGCTGCTTTTACGTGATTCTGAAACCACCTGCTGTAACATGGCAACATTGGTAAATGGTGTTTTTTTAAATCTACGGAGTTGAAAAAGATGGACAATAATGGGAATCAACAGTAGGAGTAAGGCCCAAAGAATTTCTGGATGTTTAAACTGCATTCCTCGATTTATTCACCAAATATACCTTTTTTGATGATCATAAGGTGCGATGGTATGCGTTAAGAGTTTGATAATTTAAAGGAAGGAATGGTTGTTATATCAACAAAAGAAATAAAAATCAAGCATGGGCTCCTGGTTCAGAGATTTGAGAAAATTTCTGATTTCGATCTGTGCTTGCCCATTGGCGACCGTAATGATGCTTTGAGGATTGTGTAACGCTTTTAATTGTGTGTAGTGAGACAATTCGTGGCCATAGATTTTTTTATCAATTTTATTTGGGTTATCGCATAACCAAACAAATTCAATTTGTTTTTCGATCAGGCGCTTAGCTATCGTTTTTCCTTTAAAGCCCGCTCCCCACACTACTAAAGGCCGGTTGTGGTCATAATCCAAATTCAAAAAATAATGAAGTTTAATATCTAAAAAATAATTTTGCGCATAATGTTCATGGGTGCGTGAAGTACGGCTGTCATAATCACGCCAAAAATGAATTTTATCTTGACATGGAATTATTTGAAGACCGTGTTCATAAAACCGAAATGTGAGATCATAATCTTCAGGATAACGGTCGCCGTAAAAGGCACCACAGGTTTCAAAATCGGTTCTGTGTACCATCCAGCAGGGTGAGGGAATCACACATTCCTTATAAATCTCACTAAAATTTTTACCAGCTGCGGTCAATTGGTTCAGCCATTTTTCATATCTGGCGTACCCATTACTGATTCCGAGCTCAGAGAAATAGCTTACCTGTCCAACACTTAAATAGCCCATTCCTTTATCTTTTAAGCCATCCAGCATTATTTCTAAACGCCTTGATTGCATAATATCGTCAGAATCCATTCGAGTTACATAGTCACCGATGCTCTGTTCATAAGCGGTCTGCAAGGCTGGGATTATGCCCGATCCTTTATTCACGAACACTTTGAATCTAGAATCTTGGTTTGTATATTTTTTCAATACCTCAACACTTGAATCATCAGAATGGTCATCTACGGCAAGTACCTCCCACTGTTCATAGCTTTGATGTAATATTGAATCCAAACATTCAGGTAAATAGTGGGCAGTATTTTTAAAAGGAATAATGATGCTTATCAAAGTGATACTTTAATTTTTAAGAGAATCTGAAATGGCTTTATCCAAAATTTTCTCCATAATCTTATAACCTTCTTTAGTGGGATGAACCCCATCTGAAGCCAAGGCTTTGGGAAGGCCATTGTTTTCATCTGCCATTGCAGTGAAATAATCTAAATACATGATTTTTTTCTCATTCGATATTTTAAAAAGCATGGCATTTAATTTCGGAATTTTAATATTGGGTTGTAAGCCCGGACGCCACGGGTAATCAAAGGCTGGCAAGACCGAAGCAACTATAGGTATGATATTGTTGCTTTGGGCCAGTTCGACCATAGATAATATATTGTCCCTAATCTGCTCCAAGGTCATAGGCCCAGTGTTACCGGCAATATCATTGGTTCCAGCAAGAATTACTACAATTGCAGGTTTTAAATCGATTACATCTTGACGAAATCTTAGCAACATCTGAGGCGTAGTTTGTCCGCCGATACCTCTATTTATATATGATTTGCCCTCAAAGAATTCAGGGCGGTAAATAGACCATCCCTCTGTTATGGAATTACCCATGAGCACCACCCTATTTTTGTTCTTTGCAGTTTCCATCAACGAATAGTTTGCCTCTTGAAATCGTTTCAAATTTGCCCAATCTTGGCTGTATGAAATATTACAACTTATAAAGCAAATGAATAATGATAAAATGTATTTAATTGACTTGAACATGTTTGTTAATCTGATTTTCGGAAATTTAAAATGAGCTTATCCCTAAAATTAATCTAAATATTTATTTGGACTTTTTAATATAGTCTCAAGCTGTTCAAAATAAGCTCCTACATGCCTACCATCAACAAGCGCATGATGTACTTGCACTGCAACGGGCATTTTAGTACTCGAGCCATCTTTATGAAATTTGCCCCAACTTAGTCTTGGTACACTGTCATGAGGATGATAATTCATGGCATGTTGAATACTGGTAAAACTTATCCAAGGTATGGCCGACATAAATAAATAGTCATCCCTTTCTGCTTCGTCTTCAATTGAAGGATTATTGAACATATCTTCACTAATCTGTTTTGCCGAAGCCATAAATAAAGCGATATCTTTCTTAAAAGCTACCGTGCAAAAACTAAAAACTTCAGTCTCTTTGGTGGGCACGGTAAATGAAGGGTGTACGGCTTCATGCTCCACAATTGTTGTATCCCTAATTCGCCATCTAAATTCTTTGATTTCATTTGCCGTTTTTGCCAACACATAAACCAGTGCATGGTTAAAGGGCATTTGTTTTTCATTTGTATATTTCAAAAAAGGACCGATTTCGACATTGGCCGTAATATTAAAATGCGGGTGGTTCATCGCGTTGAAAAACTCAAAATGTTTTTTGCGATGAGGGTTTAATATTGTAATCACCTTCATATTTTACACTTAACCTTTTGGAGGTGATATCATGATATGTGCTCTATGTGTACCTGGATCCATGAGCCAGGCATGACCAGGTGGTGTTGGGGTAGTGGGCAAGCCTGTTGAAGCCCCTGTAGCATAGGGAATATAAATGACGTACCGCACGTATCCGTTTTCTATTTTTTTGGTTGTTTCGTTCACATCACCGGTAAAAACGCACAAGGTTGCCCTTGCCGGCATCTCTAGCTTACCCGATTTTACTTCGGCCTCCCGTATATCAAATATCTCTTGAAAAGTCTTGCCTTCTTTTTTCAATTCACGTCCACGCGCCATGAAGGGTTCCAAACTACGATGATAAGCGGCCGTTGAAAATCTATCTTTGCTTGGATCGGATGCCAAAGCAATGTAATCGTTTGTTCCTATTTGAAGGGTTGTAAAATTACCTTCAACATCATAGCCATATACATGGGCCCCAATTTTATAATCTTCAGGTATTGCCATCAAGGCCGTTTCAATTTGCCATTCGACCGAAGGTATTTCCTGTGCAACCACAACATTCAATGCGAATATCACAAAGCATAAAAAAACATTTTTTTTCATCGTTTAAAATTTAGTATTTGGCACTTTCGCCATTGGTCATCGTTCTTTTGATAAAGTTACGTATGTCGTCGTTGGCCTTTTGTAAATCTTCTCTTCTTAAATACATCATATGGCCCGAGCGGTAGCCTTTAAATTCAAAGCGGTCTTTCATGCGGCCACTGGGATCCACTTGCCACATGGTATATTTGGCATTGAAATAGGTCGTGGCCCCATCGTAATAGCCCGACTGTACCAACACGTTCAAATAGGGGTTTTGTGCCATCGCCTGCCTCAAATTATCTCGGGTATTGTCATCATCATTGTTCCATGGTCTTACTGGTCCGAACATATTATATTTTATATCTGTCTTAAAGTTCAGTTCTTCTTGTAGGTAATAATTAATGGCCGGTGTAAAGCTGTGTAACCACGATGTGATCTCTGAGTTGTAATCTGGCCTTGAGCCAAAGCGCTGTTTGTCGATACCCAGATAGCGACTGTCCAATCGTCCAACCGTATAGCCTCCTTTATCCTTTAAAAGATTTTTCCAGAAAAAGCCGGTAGGCACATCAAGATTATGGTCTAAAATATCTTGCTCTCCCAATCCTGAATAATAGGCCATTTTTTTAGCAACGGCATTGCGTTCAGTTTCAGAAATGAATCCGCCCTTTGCTATGGCCGGAATCAAGGTGTTTATGGTATATTCTTCAGATTCAGGTAAAACCTCCAACAAATCTTTGCTCTGCAAAGCGGTGGGCAGTGCTTTATGGTGCCATGCCGCGGCCGTATAATAGGGCAGGTTCAATGCGCTTGAGACAGGCCCTCCAACACGAATCACTTTGTAATCGGCCGGTGATACCATGATCACACCATTCAAATACATCCATTGTTGATTTTGTAATGCCAGGGATAGCCCCATGACACGCGTTCCACCATAACTTTCGCCGATTATATATTTTGGAGAACTCCAACGATTATTGCGGGTGACGAAGGTGTTGAGCCATTCGGCCAAATATTTGATATCGGCATTGATACCGAAGAATTTTTCACGGTCAACTTCTTTGCCTGTTTCGGGAATGGTTCGTGAATATCCAGTGTTGGCTGGGTTCACATAAACTATATCGGTAACGTCTAGTACAGAATATGGATTCTGCTTAACCCCATAGGGCTGCACAGGGTAGCCCTCATCATCTATTTTTAAGATTCTTGGGCCTGTATAGGCCAAGTGCATCCATACCGAGCCAGAACCTGGCCCTCCGTTAAATGATATAAGCAGCGGTCTTTCGGCCCTGTTTTTAACATTATTTCTGGTGTAATAGGTATAATGCAAAGATGCAATGGGTTTCCCCATTTCATCCCAAACAGGTTGGGTGCCGGTTGTTGCAGAGTAGCTAAAAGAAGTTCCATTGACAACAACACTATGCTGAGTGGTAATCGTTGTATCAATGGGGAGTTTGCGCTCTTGAGCCGTCAAAAAAGAATAGGTGAATGCGAGTGTCACCAATAAGATGTTTTGCTTCATAGTTTGTTAAATTAGTCTATCTCTAAAAATAAGTAAAATTGCTTTTAAATAAGTCTTTAAATCGGTTTTGATTAATTCTTATCTTTAAGAATATCTAAAAAAGGAGTTGGTGAATTTTACTAGAAGACATTTTAATAAAACGCTTTTAAAGGGAGCTGGAGGAACCGCTTTGTTGGCAAATATGCCATTGGCCTGTGGTATGACCAATGCCCAAGAGAAAAAGAAACTGGGCATAGCCCTGGTTGGCTTGGGAAGTTATAGTACGTACCAATTGGCACCAGCACTACAAGACACATCATATTGCTACTTGGCCGGAATTGTAACAGGTACACCAGCCAAAGAAGAAGTGTGGGCCTCAAAATACAATTTGCCAAACAGTAATATTTATAATTATCAAAATTTTGACAACATCAAGGCCAATGACGCTATTGACGTGGTCTATGTTGTTTTGCCCAATAGTATGCATGCCGATTTCTGTATACGTGCCGCCAAGGCAGGCAAACATGTGATTTGTGAAAAACCCATGGCCGTAAGTGTAGCGGAATGTGATGCAATTATTGATGCTTGCAAGACGGCTGGTGTTAAGTTGGGCATGGGCTATCGATTGCATTCAGAGCCTTACACTCAAGAGATTAAGCGCTTTGTCAGTGAAAAGACATTTGGCGACATCCATTATATTACGGCAGATGCTGCTTACTATTCTGCTGGCAATCCCAATCAATGGCGTTTGAACAAAAGCTTATCTGGGGGGGGTGCATTGGTGAATATGGGTGTCTATGCCATACAAAGCTTGATTTACGGAACAGGCGAAAATCCCATTTCGGTTTGTGCACAAGAATACAGTACACGGCCAGACTATTTTAAGGACACCGATGAAACCATTACCGCCCAATTTGAGTTTAAGAGTGGGGTAGTGGGTACGATGATGACCTCTCACAACGTGCGGGCGAATAGATTATATGCAAGCTGTGAAAGAGGATGGTTTGAACTAGACCCGGCAAGCACATACATTCCTCTTGCCGGTCGTACATCACAGGGCGAACTTGATTTTAAACAAGAAAGCCAACAAAAATTACAAATGGACGACTTTGCCAAACATATACTTCAAGATTCTCCCAATCTTGCTCCAGGGGAGATGGGCAAACGCGATATGATCATTGTCGAAGCAATTTATAAATCAATCGCTGAAGGCGGTAAAAAACAAGTAATGAATTTTGATTCTAAATTTGGATTTGGAGGATAGCTTTTTATTTAAAACTTTTCGTAAACGCCCAACCCAAAAAGTGCAAAATCATACTTAACAGGATCTTTTGCGTCCAATGAACGTAAATTTTTATCGAGTTCAGCCAAGGCCTTGGCATCATTTTGCTTTCTTTTGAGAAGTTTTAATTTGCGGGCAACATTACCCGAATGTACATCTAAAGGGCAGGATAATTTAGCGCTATCAATATTATTCCAAAGGCCAAAATCTACACCTTTTTGCCCAGGTCTAACCATCCAACGTAAAAACATATTTATGCGTTTTCCTGCAGAGCCCCGTAATGGGTCTGCCACATGCTTTTCGGTTCGTTTCTCGTGGGGCAGTTCAAAAAAGTGAGTCTTGAATTTACTAATAGCCAGCTGTAAATTTTTTGAATCTTGATATTTGAAAAAAACGCCCTCAAGACCATCATAATTGCGGTAACAATGTTGTAAGGC
>JABDND010000105.1 GCA_013001145.1 Croceitalea sp.
GTTGAGGTAAATATTGACAAAGGCGTGGGCTACCATTTAGTGGGCTTACCAGACAATGCCATCAAAGAAAGCAATTACCGTATTGCCGCTGCGCTTCAAAACAATGGCTATAAAATTCCAGGCAAGAAAATTACCATTAATATGGCACCCGCCGATCTGCGTAAAGAAGGCTCGGCCTATGACCTTACCCTGGCTTTGGGCATATTGGCAGCTTCCGACCAAATACAATCCGAAAACATTGAACAATACCTGATCATGGGCGAACTTTCTTTGGATGGAAGTGTACAGCCCATTAAGGGCGCGCTGCCCATTGCCATCAAGGCTAGGGAGGAAGGTTATAAAGGTTTTATTTTGCCATTGGCCAATGCGAAAGAGGCGGCTATCGTCGATGGGTTGGAGGTGTATGGTGTCGAGAATATCAAAGAAGTGATTGACTTTTTTGATGTGGGCAAACCCTTGGAGCAAACTATTATCGATACCAGGGCCGAGTTCTATAAAAACCTTGATTTTCCAGAATTTGATTTCTCCGATGTGAAAGGCCAGGAAAGTATCAAGCGCTGCATGGAAATTGCGGCCGCTGGAGGCCATAACATTATTTTAATTGGCCCTCCTGGAGCGGGCAAGACCATGTTGGCTAAGCGTTTGCCATCCATTTTGCCGCCTATGACCTTACATGAGGCGTTGGAGACCACCAAAATACATTCTGTGGTGGGGAAGATCAAAAACATGGGGTTGATGAGCCAACGGCCATTCAGAAGTCCGCACCACACCATTTCAGATGTGGCCTTGGTAGGCGGTGGGGCATATCCGCAGCCGGGCGAAATATCCTTATCGCACAACGGAGTGCTTTTTTTGGATGAATTGCCCGAATTTAAACGTGGCGTATTGGAGGTCATGCGCCAACCCTTGGAAGATCGTGAGGTGACCATTTCACGGGCGCGGTTTACGGTGACCTACCCCAGTAGTTTTATGCTAGTGGCGAGCATGAACCCGAGCCCAGGGGGGTATTTTAATGATCCTGACGCGCCGGTAACATCTAGTCCTGCAGAGATGCAGCGATACCTGAGCAAAATTTCTGGACCATTGTTGGACCGTATTGATATACATATTGAGGTTACTCCCGTACCTTTTGAAAAGCTCTCCGAGGAGCGAAAAGGGGAGAGTAGTGTTGACATACGCAAACGTGTAACAGCGGCGAGGGAAATTCAGACAGTACGTTTTAATGATCTGGAGAATGTACATTACAACGCCCAAATGAACACCAAACAAATTCGGGCCTACTGCAAATTGGACGATGCCTCAAAAGAGTTATTGAAAAGCGCCATGGAACGTCTTAATCTTTCTGCTCGCGCCTATGATAGAATCCTAAAAGTGGCCAGAACTATTGCCGATTTGGAGGGTGTGAATGAGGTCAATGGTACGCATATCAGTGAAGCCATCCAATATAGAAGTTTAGATCGTGAAGGATGGTTGGGGTAGTGCCTAGCCCATTACTTTTTTAAGGGCGGCATCAAACTGCTTCATATTTTGATCGGTACCTGTACTTATTCTTGCCCATTCGTAGAAAGGAGGAAAGGGTCTGCCTATGAGTACATTCTCATTTTTCATGGCCGTAATCATTTCATCTATGGGTCGCCGGGTTTTAAAGAATATAAAATTGGTGTGCGATTTCACATATTCCAGATTCAAATCATTCAAGGTCTTGTAAATTGAATTTTTGGCATCCCTATTTTTAAGAATACTGAATTTATAGAATTCGTCATCCTTTAAGGCTTCTTTGGCGGCCTCTATAGCCAAAACATTGGTCATGGCCATGATATTAGCTCGCAATCGCTGGGCAATATCAGGGCGTGCGACCAAATATCCAATGCGCATGCCTGCCAAGCCATAAACTTTTGAAAAGGTCTTTGAGACAATGACATTCATCCCTTGTTTGACCAATTCAACCATGGACGGATAATCAGGTTCGGTAATAAAATCATAGTAGGCCTCATCACTGAACACCATGATCTTTTTGCTCACACTACTGCAAAAATCGCGTAGTTCATCTTTATTGAGTAGGGTACCTGTGGGGTTGTTCGGATTACAAATAAAAATAAGTCGGGTCTTGTTATTGATACGACTTGCCATGGCGTTTAAATCATGCCCCATATGTTCGTCTACGGGTACTCGGTGTACATAAGCTCCAAAATTCTCTGCATACCTCAACATGGCTTGAAAGGTAGGGGCGGCTGCAATGATTTCACCTCCGTTTATACCATAGGTGACCCCTGTGGCTTTAAGTCCCTCTGTGGAACCGCCCGTAATTACAATATGGTCTTTGCTTACCCCTTCGGTAGCCGCAATTTGCTCCAATAAGGGCCCAAAAACAACCGATGGGTAACGACAGGCATGGTCAAAGGCTTTGGTTATGGCTGCCCGTACGTTATTTGAGGGACCAAAGGGATTCTCATTGGAATTCAATTTGGCAATGGGATTGTCAGGAGTTGTTTCCAACTTTTTGGGGTATTCCATGGCAATGGCACCCACACCGCCCAATAACGTATACCCGCCCGTAAGGCCCACAGTTTTGAGCCATTTGCGTCTATCAATACTTTTCATAAGGTGATTTTTATTTATAAAAGATACAAAGATTTACCATATCGGATTTGTCATTTTTGGCGTTTGGGTTCATGTAAAATGACATTTTTTAGTGGGTCTTTAGGATTATATTTTTCACGTTATACTGATCCTATTAATATGTACCTTTAGTACAACAACCACCTAAAAACAATTAAATGAGAACTACATTCATGATGATGTGTATTGGCCTTCTAGCTTTAAGTTGCAAGAATGAAGCCAATGCTGAGGCAATTGAGGCCTTTGAAAAAAACTCCCAAACTGTTTTGGCAAATTTGGAAGGATGGCAAAATGAAAATATGGATTACAGTATGTATGCCGATGATTTTGCCATGATGGAAACGGCCTTTGGTGCCGAAAAAGATTCCATGAATTTGGAAGAAATGAAAGTAGCGGACAAAATGATGTGGGAAACCTATGATTTTGAAATGCTTGAGGACCCTGTGCTCTTACCTGGTGTCAACCAAGACACGAAAATGGCCGATGGGTCAGTTAGGCATTACAGTCAGTGGCGTATTATCAAGCCAGCTACAGATTCTACAGAAGCTAAATCGGGTCTAATACGATTGTATGAGTCATTCGATTTTGATGAAAATGGTAAAATTCGTTATCAACAAGTGTATGGCGATTTTACAGGGATTATGACCTACCTCAACAATGGCGAATAAAACCTAGGTTTTACAAGTGAAAAGACCGTCAAATTATGACGGTCTTTTTATTTTTGAATCGTTGACAAGTCCCTTACTTGTGATAGATTCCTAACTTTAGTAATCACTTGATAAATCTATTGATGAATTTTCTACCTAAATACAGTCTTTTATTCGCTTTGAAATTTACTCCGTTGGCCCTTGGCATGCTCCAGTTCATCAATGCCCAAAGGGTAATTGAGCCTAATACCGTAATTATTCAAGAAGGTATTTTTGAAGTACAAAGGCCATTGTCGATGAAGATGCAATTCTCCATTAGGGAGGTCAAGAAAAACACCAATGACAGTATTTATCTGAATTCTCTACTTCATTATCAGCGTGCAACGGAATGGGATTCCATACCCATAAAGATTAGGGCAAGAGGCAATTTTAGAAAGCAGGAGTGTTATTACCCTCCTTTAAAAATCAAGATCAAGAAAAGTGATGCCAAAAAAACAATCTTTGCTGCCAACAGAAAATTAAAGATGGTTTTGCCGTGTTTGTTGGGCGGACCAAATGACGATAATATCATCAAGGAGTACATGGCTTATAAATTATATGAAGTCATTTCCCCTTACCATTTTAAGACTCGCCTGGCCGATATTGAATTTGATGAGCTGCGCGGCTTACGCTCCAAAAAACATCAATTGAAAGCGATTCTATTGGAAGATGTTGATGACCTATCCAAACGCCTTGATGCCAAACGATTGAAACGAAAAATGCACCCCTTGCAGCAAGACACCTTGTGCTCAATACGCAATGCCTATTTCCAATATATGATTGGTAACACCGATTTTTCAGTACGAAGCCAACATAATAACAAGCAATATTTTGTAGACCAAAAAATACTATATATTCCTTATGATTTTGATATGTGTGGTCTCGTAAATGCCTCTTATGCTACGGTCTCGGGAACACAAAATTTGGTGGACAACATTACAATGGTCACCCAGCGGGCTTACAAGGGCTATCAAAGGGATATTGCAAGCATGCAGCAGGTTCGAAATGAATTTTTAGAGCACAAGCCCAAGCTTTTACTAACCATGGAAGCGCTAAAATTACAATTTGAAGACCCTAGGCAATTTCATGAATCCAAGGAATACATCATGGGCTTTTTTGAGATTATCGAAGACGACAAAAAATTTGAAAAACACATTTTTCAAAAAGGCAGAACGCTTTGAGGTTTTCTGCTTCTCCTTAATTTATCAAAAGATTATTGTTCATTTATTTCTCCATTTTCATCTTCTTAGAGTAGTAGTCCTTTAAAGTATTGAATGCCTTTTTAAATTTGCCATTTTGTCCCACCAGGCCTTTTCGGTTCCATTCGTCTTGAATACCCGGCAATTGCCGTCGTGGACTTCTAAAATCGGCTAAAATCCATGGCGAGAAGCCTACTAAATTGGGCATGCGGTCCATGAGTTCCAAAGTTTCTTGATATAGGTAGTTTTGATATTCCTCTGACCAACGGGTCATTTGGTCGGCATGGAATCCTGCTTTGGCACCGGCACCAAATTCACTCACAATGACTGGTTTGTTTTGTTTGAACGTAAAATTGGCTGCGTCCAAAATATCAGGCGTACCCTCGTACCACCCCAAGTACTGGTTAAAACTGACCAAATCGGTAAATTGACCAAAGGGGTCACTTATGGTGTAGTTGCCATCACCCAGATTAGCTTTGAACAAAGCAGCAGAGAGCAGACGGCTTTGGTCCATTTCACGTGCTTTGGCGGCCAATTTCTTTAAAAAAACCAAGCGCTCAGGTATATCTGGTGTCTCATTGGCCATGGACCATATGATTACACTGGACCGATTACGGTCTCTCGAAATCAACTCGGTAAGCTGCTGTTCGGCATTTTGGTATGTGGCTTCATTTTTCCAGTCTATGGTCCAATAGACCGGTATTTCTTCCCACAATAAGATGCCCAATGAATCGGCCATACGAGGCATGTATTCATTATGCGGATAATGTGCGAGGCGTACATAGTTGGCATTCAATTGTTTCACCCAGTCAAATATTTGTAGGGCATCTGCCTTGTTATGGTTACGTCTGCCTTTAATGGGGTTTTCTTCATGAACCGAAATACCTCTCAAGAAAATGGGTATATCATTCAACAACAATTGATTCCCCTTGGTGGTAATGGTTCTCAAACCTATTTTATCGTCTATGGAATCTGCATCTGAGCTAATGGTAAAATCATATAGTTTGGGGTGCTCCGGGCTCCATTTTTCAATTTTTTTGCGAATGGAAACGGTAAAAGGCATGGGCTTCCCGTCTTTTGTCTCTATTTTAATACTTAACCCTAATTCTTTGCATTTAATGGTCACCTCAGCATCACCTTGGTTCATTTTAACGAACCCAGTTATTTGTTTGGCATTCTCCTTGTCCAATTGAATTTGATACTGTTCAATATAGGAATCGGGCATAGGAATTAAGGTCACGTCACGTGTGATGCCGCCATAATTCCACCAATCGGTAACATCAGTGGGTACGGCCGAGCGGTTTCTTTTATTGTCAACACGAACCACCAATGAATTTTGGCCTTTATGAATTAGGTTTGCTATGTTAAACGCAAATGGGGTAAAGCCTCCTTCGTGCACACCTGCCTTTTTTCCATTTACATAGACATCGGCCCTATAGTTAACGGCTCCAAAATGCAATAATAGCTTGCCCATCTTTTCCATTTGGGGGGCGTCAATTAGCGTTCGGTACCAGACCGAACCTTCGTAATAGAATAACCTATCACTTTGACTGTTCCAATCGCCGGGGACGGCTATTTTTTTAGCGCCATCAAAAGCGTATTCATAACGATCGGTTTTGTTCTTGGCCTTTCCATCCAAGGCGGCAAAATCCAATCGACCACCACCAACAGAATCAAAGGGTACACGTACAAAATCGTAAAAAAAGGCTTCGTAACGATCTACAAAATAATCCCAATTGCCATTGAGCGAAATTTGCGCTCTAGAATAGGTGTTTTGAGGAACGGGAACTTCGTACTGCGCGGTGACCGAAGTGACAAAAAAGATTAAAAAAAGCGCCTTAAAACAGCTTGTTCGAGTATTCATGTGCTAAAAATTTAGGCATAACTCATGAAATAAAGTCATAAGTGAATCGCCATTTAGCTGAAAAATACTAAAATGGATTGAAAGAATTTGCCAAACAGAACAGCAATAATAAATTGCTATTTCTTGGATACTGGTCACCAATAAAAAAAGATTTTAGAGAGTTTTAAAAAACCTGGCTCATACTACCTTGATGTTGGCCTTGAGCCCCTCAATAATGCCCTGAATATTTTTGACTGTGTCCGCCAAGTAATATTTGATGACAATGTGGGGCACCCTTATAGTTGTAAAGCCATTTTTAAAGGAGTACATGGCTTCTTCTAGATCACGTATGGCTTGTTCGTGGGTGATCAATTGATAATCAGTATCGATTTCAATGTTCAGTTTTACACGTGATATGGCGATATCGACCGATTTATGACCATCCCACCATTCGAGCATGGGGCTAATGCCAACTTCTTTTAAGGCATAAAAAAGTTGAACAGCTTCTACCGGGGTTTTGTTGTCAGCAACTACTTTGGTTACCAGTTGGTGATGTCGCTTGCACAGTTCCACACCTAAGGTGTCAACAGAATTCTTGTGCGCTTCATAGCCAATTTCTTTCTTACAATCTTTGCACGTCATCTAAGTAGGTCAGTTTGGTCAATTTGATTAATTTGATTAATTCTTTGATTTGGGACTATTATAACTTTGTCATTTTTCAATTCGTATATCTTCTCGATGTATGACACCCCATTTTTAGACGAAATGCATTTTTTTAGATGAAATGCACATTTTATGGTTTAAACATTCTAAATTGAAGGGTTTAATTACAACTCAATTAAAATGTTCAAGAAAATTGGTCCTGGGGTATTGATTGCAGCAGCTTTTATTGGTCCGGGAACCATTGCAGCTTGCACAATTGCCGGGGTTAAGTTCGGTTACGCCTTGCTTTGGGCCATGCTTTTCTCCATATTGGCCACCATGATCCTGCAAGAGATGGCTGCACGTTTGGGCTTGGTTACCCAAAAGGGCTTAGCAGATGCCATTAAATCTGAACTGACCTTAAAATGGGTGCGTAACACAATAATCACCATTATTTTGGGGGCCATATTAGTGGGTAATGCCGCTTACGAAGCCGGCAATATTGGCGGCGCCACTTTGGGCATGGAAGCTTTGTTTGGTGAATCTTACACTGCCCTATACCCCTTTGTGATTGGTATCTTGGCATTTGCCCTGCTTTGGTTGGGAAGCTATAAAGCCTTAGAGAAAGTGTTTGTGGGCTTGATATTTTTAATGAGTATTTCCTTTATTATAACGGCTATTCTAACAAAACCAAATTTGATGGATGTAGCCAAAGGACTTTTTGTACCCACCATTCCCAATGATGGTCTGTTGATGGTCATAGCTTTGGTTGGTACTACCGTGGTGCCCTATAATTTATTTTTACATGCATCATTGGTGAATGAAAAATGGAAATCTAAGTATGACTTAAAAACTGCCCGCTGGGATACATTGCTTTCCATAGGTTTGGGAGGAATGGTTTCAATGGCTATTGTTATTGCCGCCGCTGCAATTCCCCGTGACGATGTTAAAGGGGCAATGGATTTGGTATTGGGTCTTGAACCGCTATTTGGTGATACTGCCCGTTATTTTATGGGAATAGGTTTGTTTGCTGCGGGCCTTACTTCGTCCATTACGGCACCACTGGCTGCAGCCTATGTCGCCAATAGTTGTTTTGGCTGGAATGCGGGGTTGAAAGACTGGCGTTTTCGATTGGTTTGGCTCATTATTTTGATTGTCGGAGTTTTGTTTTTATCGTTGGACTTCAAACCCATCGAAGTGATTCAATTCGCTCAAATAGCCAATGGTATTCTGTTGCCGGTTATTGCCATATTGTTGGTGTGGATGGTCAATCGAAGTCGTGTTATGGGCGCATACAAGAATAATATGTTTCAAATTATATTGGCATATGCAATTGTTGCTATTGCTTTGTTACTTGGAATAAAAAGCATCCTTAAGGTATTAGGCTGGGTTTAAATGGAAATAATCACGATTGATATTAACTGTGATGTAGGCGAAGGGGTCGGCAATGAGTCCAGTCTTTTTCCGTTCATCAGTTCTTGCAGTGTAGCCTGTGGAGGCCATGCCGGAGATGAACAATCGATGTCCCAAATGGTGCAATTGAGTAAAGAACATCAAGTCAAAGTAGGTGCTCATCCCAGTTATCCCGATAAAAGAAATTTTGGAAGAAAGTCCATGAAAATTTCGGACCTCGAACTACATGACAGCCTTACAGCGCAAATAGCAACTTTTGCAAAAATCGTAAAAGATGAAAAGATGACTTTGAACCATATAAAACCCCATGGAGCCCTTTATAATGATATTGCGAAGCACAAAAAACTGGCAAAGGTCTTCTTAAAAGCGGTAAAACCATTTAAAGAACAGGTAATGTTGTATTTGCCCTATGCCTCGGTTGCGGCGCTTGAAGCCTTGGAGCAAGGTTTTGCAGTTACATATGAGGCATTTGGTGACAGAAACTATAATGATGATTTGAGTTTAGTATCAAGAATAGAGCCCAATGCACTGATTCAAGAACCAAAAATGGTCATGGACCATGTGATTGGAATGGCCCGTAATAAGAAAGTAAAGAGCATTTCTGGCAAAGAGATACCCATTAAAGCAGAAACCTACTGTATTCATGGTGACACAGCTACGGCGTTACAAATATTAATGTATCTTAACCAAGAATTGCCAAACCAAAAGGTTCAAATAGAAAAGTGAAGAGCTTCCCCATAACCATAAAGCCATTTGGCAAGAGCGCGCTGCTCATAGAATGGCCAAATAAAGTAGATGAATCTATTTTATATGATATTTTGCGATTTCAAAAACATTTATCACTAGAGCTTGATGCATCTTGGGAGTTTATTCCAGTATACAACTCCTTGACGCTAGTTAGCCAAAATGAAACCTTGGTCTTTAACACGTGGCGACAAAAATTACTTGATTTATATGCTTCTTCCAACGAACATAAACCCGCAGATCGCTATCTGTGGAAATTGCCAGTTTGTTATGACCTTGAATTTGCACCCGATTTGGAAGAGGTGGCCCATAAGCTAAACCTTTCTGTTGAAGGGTTGGTCAAGGAGCATTGCACCCATGAATATATTGTATACGGAATTGGATTTTTACCGGGTTTCATGTATTTAGGTGGATTGCCAAAATCTTTGGAAACACAGCGAAAAAAAGAGCCAAGAATGAAAGTGGCCAAAGGATCTGTTGGTCTTGCAGGTAAGCAAACCGGTATTTATCCTCAAGAGTCTCCTGGCGGATGGAACCTAATTGGCAATTGCCCCATTCCCATGTTCAACGTAAAAGCTGAAGATCCTTGTTTTGTGAGTATAGGGGATAAAATCAAGTTCGAAGCCATCCCTAGAGCAGAATATGAGTTGCACAAGATTGAAGGGGAAGTAGGTATTTATAAACCAGAAAAAGTCAAGTTGGATGCTTAAAGTCTTAAAATCTGGTTTTTATACTACTGTGCAAGATGCAGGAAGATTTGGTTTGCGTCATAAGGGCGTACCCATTTCTGGCGCTATGGACATGACCGCTATGAATAGGGTCAATTCTTTGCTTGAAAATGAACCGGAGGCTGCGGTACTTGAAATAACCATGACAGGACCCACCTTGACTTTTGAAGAAAACACCTATATATGTATTGGAGGTGCCGAGATGTCGGCTACCCTTAATAATGAGCCTATAGAGAATTATACGCTTTACACCATCACGGAAGGTGATATCATCTCATTCGGAAAATTGGAGCAGGGATTCAGGGCCTATCTTGCCATAAAAGGAGGTTTTTTAACCGATAAAGTATTGGGAAGCAGGTCACAATATTATCCATTGACTTCCAAGAAGCGTTTAAAGGACCATGATGAAATTCCTTTTGAAGCGGCATCCAACTTTGAAATTAAAATATCGGAGCTCCGCGTAGATTCACATTTTGATGAACAAACATTAATTGTTGAACGTGGTCCGGAATATGATATGCTAACGGATAGCCAATTGACATCTATTTTTTCTAAGGATTTTTCAATATCCAAAGAAAATAATCGAATGGCATATCAAATAGCCGAATACATTGATGGGCATTCGACCAATATGTTGACTTCTGCGACCTTGCCGGGTACGGTACAATTAACGCCGGCTGGCAAATTGATTATTTTAATGAAAGATGGTCAAACCACTGGGGGATACCCACGTATTTTAAAATTGACCGAAGAGGCCATATGCATTCTGGCCCAAAAGAAATTTGGCGACATGGTCAACTTCAAGTTGATCTAAACATGATGGTAAACTTCTTCAAATGGAACTCTAAAACGAGGTCCATAAATGCCCTTTTCATCGCGAATGCCACAACCCAACACCATATTAATTTCGGCACCCCTGGGCAAGCCCAATATTTTTTTTACGCGGTAGGTGTCACTGCCTTCCATGGGGCAGGTATCATAACCAATGGCGGCCATGCTTATCATAAAATTTTGCGCTGCCAAACCTGCACTCTTGTGCGCTACAATGCGCATATCTGAGTTGCGAACTTGACGATAGGTAGGCTTAAAAATTCCTACTATTTGAAATATCAAATACTTGAACCATCCCAGTATACCAAAAACATCAAAATAGACCGTGGGAATCAATTTTTCATAATAGTCCAGCGCAAACTTTTCCCGTTTGGTATAAGCCGATTTCGGTTTGTCGCCCAACATCGACTTTAAAAAGGCACTATTGGCCTTGGCACGCTGCTTCCAAAGGTCTTTACGCGCAACAATGACCACCATTTGTTTGGAAAATTTTGCGGCATTTTGCCCCAAGCAGGCTTCTGTCAATTGGTCAAGCGTGGTTTTATCGGTCACATGATAAAACTCCCACAGTTGTAAATTACTGCTGGTAGCGGCCAATACGGCATTCTTAATGCATTGTTTCACTTTTCCAATATCAATTTCCTCATCTTGTTTAAAGACACGAACCGATCGGCGGAAATTAATGGCTTCGGTTACTGTTTTTTCCATAAGTGCCAAAGATACTTAATTGTGTTATTTGTAAAATGCCTGTTGTTGTAACAATCAAATACTTCTAAATTGGTGCGCACACCATTTTTTAAGTATTTCAGAATTGATTGAATATGGTATTTCAAATTAGGTTAACTAATTGATATACAATTATTTGATTGTATATTATTTTAAATGAGTTTAAACTGGGTTTCGTCCTAAAAAAGAAGAGCTAATTGAAAAATATATCTTTGATAATTAAGGGTATTTTAAACATAAATTTCCGCATTAGA
Source organism: Croceitalea sp. (assembly GCA_013001145.1). Classification (GTDB taxonomy): domain Bacteria; phylum Bacteroidota; class Bacteroidia; order Flavobacteriales; family Flavobacteriaceae; genus Croceitalea. The sequence goes on from JABDND010000105.1 coordinate 11,686, forward strand.
ACCAAACTTTTCAATGGAATTGAACAAATACAGTAAAAACGTTACCCAAGACCCAACCCAGCCTGCAGCACAAGCGATGTTACACGCCATTGGATTAGACGAAAACGACTTAAAAAAGCCACTGATCGGTATAGGAAGTACAGGCTACGAAGGCAATCCCTGCAATATGCACCTGAATGAGTTGGCGACCTATGTCAAACAAGGTATTCAAGATTCAGATTTGATTGGTTTAATTTTCAATACCATAGGCGTAAGTGATGGGATTTCAATGGGTACCTACGGCATGCGCTATTCATTGCCGTCACGTGATATTATTGCCGATTCCATGGAAACGGTGGTGCAGGCCATGAATTATGATGGCTTGGTTACCGTGGTGGGCTGTGATAAAAATATGCCAGGCGCCTTAATGGCCATGATACGCCTGAACCGCCCTTCAGTTTTGGTATATGGGGGAACCATTGCATCGGGTTGTTTGAACAATAAAAAATTAGACGTGGTATCTGCCTTTGAAGCTTGGGGCGAGAAAGTGGCGGGAACCATGAATGAGGCTGATTATAAAGCCGTCATACAAAATGCCTGCCCTGGAGCGGGTGCATGTGGCGGCATGTATACTGCCAATACCATGGCATCGGCCATTGAAGCCTTGGGCATGGCCATACCTTATAATTCATCCAATCCCGCTACTGGCGAAGACAAGAAAAAAGACTGCTTGGCTTCAGGACGTGCGTTGCGACACTTGTTGGAGAAAGACATCAAACCGTCTGACATCATCTCAAAAAAATCATTGGAAAATGCCGTAAGACTCATTACCGTTCTTGGGGGTTCAACAAATGCTGTGCTCCATTTCTTGGCCATTGCCA
>JABDND010000148.1 GCA_013001145.1 Croceitalea sp.
CCTGGAAATTACAGAACTCTCCACCCACCTTCAAGGACAGTTGGTAGCGGTTCATCCTGCCTATGACATCATGTTCGATAATTTTGCGCCACCGGAGTTAAAAGGAAAACCAAAAGAGCGCACCAAATGGGCCATTGAAACTGTTAAAAAGGCCGCAACGGCAAGTAGGCGACTGGGTATAAAAGCACACGCGACTTTTTCAGGGGCCTTGCTTTGGCATACCGCCCATCCCTGGCCACAAAGGCCTGCCGGTTTGGTGGAAATGGGATTTGAAGAATTGGCCAAGCGTTGGATGCCCATTCTGAACCATTTTGACAAGGAAGGTGTAGATGTATGTTATGAAATACACCCTGGTGAAGACTTACACGACGGCGATACTTTTGAACGCTTTTTAGCGGCCACCGGCAATCATAAACGCGTAAATATATTGTACGACCCAAGCCATTTTGTATTGCAGCAATTGGATTACATCACCTATATAGATCATTATCATGAATTTATTAAATCGTTTCATGTAAAGGATTCCGAATTTAACCCAACAGGTAAAAAGGGCGCCTTTGGAGGTTACAACGATTGGAGCGATCGCGCGGGTAGGTACCGATCCTTAGGTGACGGCCAGATTGACTTTAAAACCATATTTTCAAAATTGACCCAATATGGATGTGACGTTTGGGCCGTCATGGAATGGGAGTGTGTGATCAAAAGTCCTGAGCAAGGTGCCCGAGAAGGGGCCAAGTTTATACAAGACCATATTATTGAGGCAACCCAAAAAACCTTCGATGATTTTGCGGGTGCTGAAATTGACAAGGAAGAACTAAAAAAAATATTGGGATTATGAGACAGGTATTTAGTATTGTGTTATTGGCATTGCTTTTTGGATGCAAGGAACAGCCAAAAAAAGAAGAAGTTAAAGAAGACATGGTTATGAAAACAACAATTGATGACCAGAAGAATGAATGGACCATCTTATTTGATGGCACTTCAATGGATGGATGGCATGAATATCTGGGGGAAGGGGTTTCAGAAGCATGGAAATTGGAAGATGGTGCCATGGTATTTTATCCACCTAAAGAACGACCAGAGGGCAAAAGCTACAACATCGTGACAGATGTGGCCTATACAAATTTTATGCTCTCTTTGGAATGGAAAATCAGTGAGGCGGGCAATAGCGGCATTTTTTGGGGCGTTTTTGAAGACCACAAATTTGGGCAGCCATATCAAACAGGTCCCGAAATTCAAGTCTTGGATGATTTGGCACATCCTGACGCTAAAAATGGAACAACCCACCAAGCAGGCTCCCTTTATGATATGGTAGCACCCAGCCAGAAAGTTGTAAAACCAGTTGGGGAGTGGAATGAATGCATTATTACAGTGGACCACAAAACAAATAATGGCAGCGTGGTGCTAAATGGGGTTGAGATTGTAACATTTGCGGTGCATGGCGAAGCTTGGGATGCCATGGTGGCCAAATCAAAATTTGCCGACTGGGAAGGCTTTGGAAAATATCAAACTGGTAGAATTGGACTTCAAGACCATGGTGATATTGTAGCGTTCCGCAATATAAAAATCAAAGAATTATAACATGAACAAGCTTTTTCAAAGTGCCATCTTGTTTTTCATGGCACTAATATGCCATGGTCAAAATACCAATTCTGCTACCGAGAAGGAACCAAAAACACCAGAAGAAACGGAAGTATACAAACCAGTGCCGCCCAAAGTCTCCATTAAAGCGAACGGTGTGCCTTCAGATGCCCTTGTTTTATTCGATGGCACTGATTTTGAACATTGGGTCAGCACAGTTGATGGCAATGCGGTACAATGGCACCTAAATGAAGATGGCAGCATGACCGTTAAAAACAAAGCGGGCGATATAAAGACCAAACAAGATTTTGGTTGTGTTCAATTGCATTTAGAGTGGAGTTCCCCCGCCAGTGTAGCCGGCAAATCCCAGGGCCGGGCCAATAGTGGTGTATTTTTGCAAGATCGGTATGAAGTGCAAATACTTGATAACAACGATAATGATACCTATGTTAATGGCCAGGTAGGGGCCATTTATAAGCAGTCCGTTCCTTTGGCTATGGCTTCGGTCCCGTCTGGAGAATGGAATGCATACGATATCATATACCATCAGCCCAGATTCAATGATAAGGGCGAAAAAACAGAACCGGCGACCATAACCGTACTTCAAAATGGGGTATTGATTCAAGACCATTTTAAAATAAAGGGTACTACAGAATATATTGGTTGGCCAAAAAATGAAGCCCATGGTAAAGGACCCATTAAATTGCAAGACCATCGTGACAATAGCAGGGTCAGTTTTCGCAATATTTGGTTAAGGGAACTGCACTAATGCTTAAAAGAGTTGTCAAACATAGTAAATCCAACGTTTTATAAAATTCAATTTTGGTTACCTTTGGCCAAATTTAGTCCCGTCCTATGATTCAATCCATGACCGGTTTCGGTAAACACGTTGTTCAACTTCCGTCAAAAAAAATTACCATTGAAATCAAGTCGTTGAATAGCAAAAACATTGATATTAATGCAAGAATACCGCAGGCATATCGTGATAAGGAACTGGAATTGAGAAAAACCATATCCGATGCCCTCATGAGGGGTAAAATTGATTTTACTTTGACTATTGACATTACAGGCGAAGAGACCACCACCCAAATCAATGCTGGTGTGGTCAAAAAGTACATGCAGCAATTAAAGGCCATCGCGCCGGGTGATGACGTTAAGCTTTTGGAAATTGCACTGCGTATGCCAGACACGTTGAAGACCGATACGGATGATATTGACATAGAAGAATTTAAAAGTATTAAAAGGGCATTGACCGAAGCGCTCGCAGCAATCAATAAATTTAGGACCCAAGAAGGCAAAATGTTGGAAGAAGATTTTTTAAATCGAAGCAGCGCACTTTCCAATCTGTTAGATCAGGTTGAAAAAATGGATGAAAACCGATTGGGAACCATCAGGGAACGACTGGAAAAAGCTGTGGCCGACCTTAAGGTAGAATTGGATAAAAATAGGTTTGAGCAAGAACTTATCTATTACCTTGAGAAATATGATATTACCGAAGAAAAAGTACGATTGGCCAATCATTTGGACTATTTTGATAAAACACTAAAATCAAGGGATTCCAACGGAAAAAAATTGGGCTTTATTTCGCAAGAAATTGGCCGAGAAATCAATACCATTGGTTCCAAGGCCAATTATGCACCCATGCAACAGCTGGTGGTACAGATGAAAGATGAACTTGAAAAAATTAAAGAACAAATGCTGAATGTATTATGAGTAAAGGAGGTAAGCTTCTAATTTTTTCAGCGCCATCGGGCAGTGGCAAAACCACTATTGTCAGATACCTTTTGGAACAGCCCGAACTTAATTTGGCTTTTTCTGTCTCTGCAACTTCACGACCACGCCGGGGCAAGGAAAAAAATGGAGTCCATTATTATTTCATGACCATTTCAGAATTCAAAAGGCATATTAAGAACGATGATTTCATCGAGTGGGAAGAGGTGTATCGCGATAGCTTTTATGGCACGCTTAAAAGTGAGGTTGAGCGTTTGTGGGCCGAAGGCAAGAACGTTATTTTTGATATAGATGTCGTGGGAGGCTTGCGAATAAAAAAGAAGTTCCCAGATAAAACCCTCGCAGTTTTTGTGAAACCGCCGAGTGTGGACGAGCTTAAAATACGGTTGAAAAAGCGCAGTACCGAAAGCGATGATAAAATCAATATGCGCGTGGCCAAGGCTTCGATAGAATTGGCTACGGCTCCGCAGTTTGACAAAATCATCAAAAATTATGATCTTGACACTGCTCTGAAAGAAGCCCACAAAATGGTTGCTGAATTTGTTGGGGTCACGGCAGACGAACCTGAGAAAGAATGAAAAAAGTCGGGTTATATTTTGGCACCTTTAATCCCATTCACATCGGTCATTTGGTAATCGCAAATCATATGGTTGAATTTTCCAATCTGGATGAGGTTTGGTTGGTGATTACACCCCAAAGTCCATTCAAGACCAAAAAGACTTTACTCGATGACAATCATCGATATCAAATGGTTTTTGAAGCAACGGCAGAATACCCCAAATTAAAGCCGAGCAAAATCGAATTTGAATTGGAACAACCCAATTACACCATAAATACCTTAGTGCATTTGGAGGAAAATTATGGTAGGGAAATTCAATTTTCACTCTTGATGGGAGAAGATAATTTGAAAGGGTTTCACAAATGGAAAAATTATGAGGCGATACTTGAGAATTATTCCATCTATGTATATCCGCGCATTGCAGCGGGTAAAGTAGACCATCAATTTAAGAACCACCCCAAGATACATAAGGTCGAAGCGCCCATAATGCAAATTTCATCGACTTTCATTCGAAAACAACATGCTGCTGGCAAAAACATAAGGCCCATGTTACCGGAGGCTGTTTACAGGTATATGGACGAGATGAACTTTTATCGCCCTTGAATGTGTATTTATCTTGGTGCTCTGACCATGCCAACCATACTATCGGCTGTACCGTAGAACATTAGCCATTCGTTTTTAAAATAAACAAGTCCTTCCAAAAAAGTAGTTCCATCTTTGTATTGGCCCGATTTTTCAAAAGGAAGTTCTGGTTGAATAAACGGATGGTTAGAACGATCCAATAATTTCCAGGGTTCATTGGCGTCAAAGAGGGCTTGGCCGCCAGTGTAGACCCTATTGCCCAAAGTAGGGACGCCTATATTGCTGCTATTGCCGGCATTATACATGACTACAATACCTTTTTCGGTCAATAATGGCGGTGGGCCTGCCTCTACCAGCCATGAATCAAAATAGCCGGGTCTTGGATTTAAAACTGGAGTTAATTGTCCTTCATAATTTTCTAAAGGAGTCCAATCAATCAAATTCTCAGAATAGGCAAGCCAAATATGGGGTACCCCGTAATACATCCAATATTTTCCATTGATTTTCGCCGCCACCAACTTACCTGCTTTAAGAACGGTTACAATGGCACCAGATTTGGTTTCTCGATTATGGTATTTTCCATTGGCATAACTTTCAAAAATAGGACCATGTTTCATCCAACGCTTTAAATCTGTTGATGTGGCCACCGCCAATCGAGGGTATTCCCTGTTCCATTGGGTATAGGTCAAAACATATTGCCCATCTTCAGTTTCAACTATTCTGGGATCCTCGGTGCCACCAGGCCATTCGTATTTTTGTTGATCATCATTTTGAGGATAAAAAATAGGAGTGTCAATTGTTTTATAATTTTCCCCATCCGCAGAATAGGCCATGCCAATTCGTGAAGTATGCCCTCCTATTTCTTTCTCTCCCAAGCGTTCTTCAGCCCGATAAAGCACAAACACCGTATCGTTTTTCATTATGGCGGCTGGATTAAAAGTGGCCATTGATTCCCACCGCACAATTTTTTGGCTTATTGGATCTTTAAATGAGCTTGAATCATTTTTTTCAATAATTGGCTTGGCATTTTGTGGCCTTTTAAATGGCCCCAACATCCATTCTTTTTCAACCGATTGGCTATAAAGGCCTTGTACTAGAATAAAAGCGAATAACACATATGAACTTCGAAGCATGGTTTTCAATTTATGGTTAATATATCGGTGCCCAAATAAGTATTGTCCTTATTGTAATACCATGCACGGGTTTTTGGCATTTTAATACCTTCTATTATTTCCAATCCACTCAATAAAATGTATTCTCCGTCATTTTTGGTCTCATCATGAAAAAATTGATAAACTTCCATTGCATAGCTCATGGGGTCAAAATAAAAATACCAAATATCCTCTCCCACTTCAAGATCATAACCAACCCGTAGAACCAAGTACTCTTTGTTTTTAAATGTTTTCTTATATACTGTGGGGTCTACAATGGCTCCAGGATCTTTTAATTTCATGGGTAGTCCGTATAAATACGAATAGTAGTTTTTCATCATGTTCCCTCGTTCACAATTTAGTTTGAATTTGGTACGGTCCGCTTCAGATATATTTGTATTGTCGTTCAAACTAATTTGACATTCGTTTTTCTTCAACACATATGAGTAGGTGTCACTGTCTTTTTCGACCGTAAGTGTAAAATTCTGTTCAGGATTGTTCAAAATAATACTGCTAATCCGATCAGTAGAATTAGGTGTTTTCATAATCACTGTAAACTGTCCGTCAAATTGATGCCATTGCTTATTGGGATCATGAAAAGCAATGGATCGATCAAGCAATTCCTGGCCACTGATTTTTTGTCCCATTATTGGACAAACCATCAGTAAAAAAATAAAGAAACATAAAGAACGCATAGCAAACCATTAGTATTTGGTTAAATGTATACATTTTCAAACGGAAAGATTCCACTATTTTTCTATGGTTGCTGGTGCAACAGAGCTATCATGTTCCACATAGTATAATTCCAAAAGTTTCATAGTGGCTTTGATGAGGTCTTTGGTCTCCGTAAGTATTGAGAAATAGAGCGTTGTATTTTTAGGACTTGACTCTTCGGTTCGGGTGCGGGCGACTTGCCTTTCAATTTTATCGGAAACTAATTTTAAAAGTGTAACCCTTGTTTGAAGCATTGCCTCTATTACATGAAAAGATCTATTTTCAAAGGTCTTTTGTGTATCCATAAAAAGCTTCTCAAGCATAATATCCAATTCTTTTAATTCTTTAATTTGATTGTACTTGAGTTTTCTATGGTTATTATGCACATGTTTATGGCTCAAGTTGGCAATATATTCCAAAGACTGCGATATGTCTTGTAAGCGACCAACGAGATTAAGGTAAAAATTACTGGCTCCGCCAACACTTTGTTCATCAAGGTTTTTGATGAAGTAATACATATTGTTGTTAAGCCCATCTATCTCAGAAGATAATTTTGCAATTCCTTTTTTATTTTTTGACAATAGTTCAATGTCATGCTTGGCTAATCCATTGATGGAATAGGTATATATCCTATTGCTTCGTTTGATCATTTTGGCAATATTATCGGCACTTTCTTCTATGACACCTTGTATGGAAGAGCTCTCAGCCCTTCGCAAACTATCTTCTGCCTTGATCACTTTGGTTTTTTTGTTGTGGGCTATATAATTTCGCAAAAGGACTGCGGCGGCAAAGACCAATAACACAACAAGGGCTATGAAACCTCCTAGATGTAGCAAATATGCAATGACGGCCGCTGCGATAAAGGCGCTCAGTGCAGTAAAGAACCAGCCACCGATAACGTTTAATACGCCTGCCACCCTGTAAACAGCGCTTTCTGCACCCCAAGCCCTGTCGGCTAATGATGTTCCCATGGCCACCATAAAGGTCACATAGGTCGTTGACAGTGGGAGTTTCATTGAAGTTGCGATGGAGATCAATACAGAGGCTACCATTAAGTTTACAGCAGCCCGCACCATATCGAAGGCCGGCATATCTTGCAACTTGCTTTTGGGCACATAAATACTTGGCACTTGAAACTGTTTGTCTATTCTTTTTTGAAGTCCTGATGGGATGATACCTGATATATTTTCAAAGGCAACTACACTGAGTTTTACTATTTGGCGCGACAAGTAATTGGGTTGAAAACGCTCTTCGCCCTCATCTTGTCTTGCCAGATCAACGCTTGTTTTAACCACACTTTTGGCTTTTGATGAAAACCATAAGGTAACCACCATGACCACACCAGAAAACAACAAAATCAAGGTTGGAGTTTGTACGGCCGCTGTTAGTCCTTCCATATTATAATCCATAGCCGCAATACCTGACCCTTGCCACTCTTGAAATGATTGTAGTGCCGCTATGGGAACGCCAATAAAATTCACCAAGTCGTTGCCCGCGAAGGCCATGGCCAGAGCAAAAGTGCCCAGCACAATCACCAAGCGGTAAACGCTCCATTTTAAAAGCTGTGCAAAAATCCAAGATATTAATGACCAGAACGCAAAGTTGGCCAAGAGAAAGGTCATGGGCGAATCATAAATGAATTGAAGGATTGCCTCATTGAACAAATCGGCACTTTTAAGGCCTTTTACGATTATAAAATATATTATCGACGTAATGGCAAAGCCTCCAAAAACGCCTTCAATCCATTTAGGCCTTTGCTCAAAATTGAACGACACCAATATTCTGGTAAAGTATTGAATAATTGCTCCTATGGTAAATGCAATGAAAACGGATAGTAGGATTCCGAAAATGATTTCTGTGGCTTTCTCGGTATTGATATAAGATGCAAGATCCACAAAACCACCATTCAGGCTTATTATTTTCACCATGGAAATGGCTACCGAAGCGCCCAATAGTTCAAATACAATGGATACTGTAGTTGAAGTTGGCATCCCCAATGTATTGAAAAAGTCAAGCAGCAAAATATCGGTGATCATTACCGCCATAAAAATGATCATGATTTCTGCAAATACGAACTGTTCAGGATTGAAAATACCTTTACGCGCCACCTCCATCATACCGCTTGAAGACATTGCACCAAAAGCAATACCCAAACTGGCTACAATCATTATGGTTTTAAAAGAAATAGCCTTAGATCCTATGGCAGAATTCAAAAAATTGACGGCATCATTGCTCACGCCCACCACCAAATCGGTTATGGCGAGAATGGCCAAGGCAACAATCATGAACAAATATATATTCTCTTCCATTAAATTAAATTAGGCAAAAATGCTACTATAAATTGGCAAACAGGTTAATATAATGTTACGAATTTTGAGGCTTTATAAGACTTTTCTATTGTACATCAACTCGGAATAAAAGTATAGTTTTACATCTTTAATCCAAAGAAGATATACGATTCATGAAATGGGAACAATTACTTTCTTTAAACAGGTTTGGTGATACCGAAACTAGGCCCAGAAAAAACCAAGATGAGACCCGACTGGGATTTGAGGTAGATTATGACCGTATCATTTTTTCATCGGCATTTAGAAGCCTGCAAGACAAGACGCAGGTCATGCCCATGCCGGTTCATAAGAGTGCAAGCCAGGTTTTTGTACATACCCGACTTACCCATAGCTTGGAAGTTTCAGTGGTCGGTCGCAGTTTAGGCCGTATTGTTGGGAAAAAATTATTGGAAAAACATTCCTATTTGCAAGAAACCCTTGGATATCAATTTAATGATTTTGGTGCTATTGTTGCCGCTGCATCTTTAGCGCATGACATTGGTAATCCGCCCTTTGGACATAGTGGCGAAAAAGCCATCGGCGCGTTTTTTGAATCGGGCCCAGGCCAGCACTACAAATCACAGTTGACGCCTGAGGAATACCAAGATCTGATTGATTTTGAAGGCAATGCCAATGGCTTTAAATTGTTGACCGAATCAAGAAATGGGGTGCCCGGTGGTCTACGGTTAAGCTATGCCACGCTTGGTGCTTTTATGAAATATCCAAAAGGGTCGTTGCCTAAAAAACCCACCGAGCATATATCCGATAAAAAGTTTGGTTATTTTCAAACAGAAAAACCTTTTTTCAAAGAGGTGGTCAGCAACCTAGGATTAAAAGCCAAAGAAGGTGCAAATGCTGAGCGCTGCCATAGGCATCCATTGACCTATTTGGTAGAGGCGGCCGATGATATTTGTTATACCATCATTGATTTTGAAGATGGCATTAACCTAGGCTTGATACCCGAAGAGTTTGCCCTTGAATATTTGATCAAATTGGTAAAAGACACCATCAACACACCAAAGTACCATGCTATGACCAGCATGAGCGATCGTCTGAGTTATCTGCGGGCTTTGGCAATCAATACGCTGCTTAACGATGCTGTTAAGGTGTTCGTTCAAAATGAAGATGCAATCTTGGATGGGAGCTTTGATAAATCGTTGCTCGAAAAGAGTGCTTATCGAGCACAGATAGATGATATCATCAATTTAAGTGTGTCAAGAATATACCAATCCAAAGAGGTCGTCGATAAAGAATTGGCGGGCTATAAAATCATTGAAGATATTCTACACGTTTACACAAAGGCATTGATCAATTCACAGATCGACAAAACCAACAATTATGATCGCTTGTTGATCAGTACTTTGCCTAAGCAATTTCATGATACCCAAAAAAGCACCTATGAACTTTTATTGGCAGCATGTTGTTTTGTTTCTGGCTTGTCTGATGGAGCGGCAGTTGAAATTCATAATAAAATAATGGGAAGACAATTATAATTCCATGTCCATTATTTTGGTAAGCTGGGCTTTGATGAACGGTAAGTCAAGATGGGCAACATGATAAAGTTCTTCCACTTTTCCATGTTCAATGAATTTATCTTCAATGCCGATTATATTGATCAGTTTCTTTTTGCCTTGGCTATTGGCATATTGTAAAACAGCAGCCCCAAATCCACCATTTTTACAGCCATCCTCAAGAGTGATGATATGCAGATAATTTTCAAGTACATGGTCAAGAATGGCTTCATCCAAAGGTTTTGCAAAACGCATGTCAAAATGACCAAATAATTCGGGTTTGTGATGCTCTTCAATAATTTTAGTGATGGTGTTTCCTATAGGGCCAAGGGTCAAAAAGGCAACGGTTGAACCTTCTTTCAAGGTTCTTGAGGTGCCAATATCAATATATTGGAAAGGCTTTCTCCAATTTAATGTAGTGCCTCTACCACGAGGATATCTAATAGCAATAGGGCCATCCAGTTTTTTTTGAACGGTGTACATGATATTGCGCAATTCACTCTCATCCATTGGTGAGAAAATTGCCATATTGGGAATGCATCTCAAATAGGCCAAATCAAAAACTCCATGATGTGTGGGTCCGTCTTCACCGACCAAACCGGCACGGTCCAAGCAGAATATCACTGGTAAGTTTTGAATTGCAACATCGTGAATAACTTGATCATATGCCCTTTGCAAAAAGGTGGAATATATGTTGCAAAAAGTAATCAAACCCTCGGCGGCCATCCCTGCCGCCAGAGTCACGGCATGCTGTTCGGCTATACCAACGTCAAAGGCCCGGTCTGGAAGTGCCTCCATCATATATTTCAAGGAACTTCCCGTGGGCATGGCGGGGGTAATGCCCACAATTTTGTTATTTTTCTGCGCAAGTTCAACAAGGGTATGACCAAATACATCTTGATATTTTGGAGGAAGGCCGTTACCCAAATTTTTTACTTGTTCACCCGTTTCGGCATCAAATTTACCGGGCGCATGGTAAGCGACCTGATTCTCTTCGGCCTTTTGAAGGCCTTTTCCCTTGGTGGTAATAATGTGCAATAGGCGTGGACCAGATACTTTTTTCAAGCGCTGTAGTTCAGCAATAAGGGCAGGAAGGTCATGACCGTCAATGGGACCGGAATAATCAAGATTTAAGCATTCGAAAATATTTTCATCTTTCGCTGTGCCCGATTTAACATTGGTCAAGTATCTTTTAAGTGCACCAACACTTGGGTCAATGCCAATGGCATTATCATTAAGGATGACCAGCACATTGGCATTGGTCACCCCCAAATGATTCAAGCCTTCAAAGGCCATACCGCTTGCAATGGATGCATCACCGATAACGGCAATATGTTCTTTATCTAAATCTCCGGAGAGTTGCGATGCAATAGCCATTCCCAGAATGGCCGAAATGGAGGTGGAACTGTGCCCAGTTCCAAAATCATCATAAACGCTTTCACTTCGTTTTGGAAAGCCACTGATACCTCCAAATTGCCGGTTCGTGTCAAAGATTTCCTTTCGGCCTGTCAGTATTTTATGGCCATAGGCTTGATGGCCCACATCCCAAATTAGTTTATCAGTAGGGGTATTGAATACATAATGAAGGGCAATCGTCAATTCAACTACTCCCAAACTGGCGCCCAAATGACCTTCTTTTGCAGCAACAATGTCAATGATGAATGCCCTGAGTTCAATGGCCAATTGTGTTAAATCATCGGGAGCGAGTGATTTAAGGTCTTTTGGTGAATTAATATTGGCGAGTATACCTTGCATTCTTCAAAATTATGCAAAAGCTAGGTCATACCTTCTTCACAAAGCTGACAAAATATAAATTGAAATAAGGTCTTTAAAAAAGTTTTGAACGCAGGGATATGCTAATGGAAGAATAGATATTTTTGACGGCTTGAATTCATAATAATTAGTTTTAGTATTTTTCAAAAATGGAAAACCCATTTGACGACACCTACTTCATGAAAAGGGCCTTGCAAGAGGCTGAAATGGCTTTCGAAAAAAATGAAGTCCCTGTTGGGGCAATTGTGGTGGTTGAAAACCGCATCATCGGCAGAGCACACAACCTTACGGAACAGCTAAACGATGTCACTGCACATGCAGAAATGCAGGCCATTACCGCAGCATCAAATTTTTTGGGTGGCAAATATTTAACCGGGTGCACGCTTTATGTTACACTAGAGCCTTGCCAAATGTGTGCCGGGGCACTTTATTGGAGCCAAATTTCAAAAATTGTATACGGCGCTGCCGATCTAGAAAGGGGATTTAATGTGATGGGCACTAATTTGCACCCAAAAACGAAGGTGATCGGTGGTATAATGGAAAACGAAGCTGCTGATTTGCTAAAACGTTTTTTTATTCAAAAAAGAAACTTGAACTAACAAAAACCCCGACCATTGGCCGGGGTTTCAAATTCTATCAAGTACAATATTATTGTCAGATTACCTGCACTTGTGCGGCAACCACTCCTTTTCTTCCTTCTTCTTCTTGGTATTCTACTTTGTCGCCTTCGTTCAATTCCACACCGTTCAACGCAGTTGCGTGAACAAAGATGTCTTTTCCGGTTTCGTCGTTGGTAATGAAGCCGTAACCTTTGGATCCATTAAAAAATTTTACTGTGCCAGTCATTAAAAAAAGTATAAGTGTTAAAATACTAATTTACTTTTTTTTATAATTCGTTGCCAAATATTGGGTTTAATTCTTTTGAAAATTATTGATTTTCAGACTTTTCTCTTTCTTTTTTGTTCATCTGTTCAATATTTTCTTTGGTCAACATATAATCTTTCATCTTTTTCCCCTTGCTTTCCTTTATAAGAAACAAGGGCATTGCCACTAAAAAAAGTCCGATGGTACCAGAACCAATAAACTTATTCGCCTTGGACTCATTCTCTGACTTTAAGGTGAAACCATAAATAATGGCGCCAAAGGAGGCAAAAACAATGATGACGATCAGATGCTTGAATTTCATACGTTATCGGGTGTAATTTATCAATTTTCGACGGTAGGCTGTCAGTAATTTTGATTTGGAGACAAACCCTGCATATTGGCCATTTTTAATGACTGGTAAATTCCACGCAGCACTGTCTTGAAATTTTTGCATAACCAATTTCATGCTATCATCGTAAAAGATATGTTCTGGTGCGGTATGCATTAAATCCCTAACAAAAGTGCGGTCATAGATCTCCGTTTTGAACATAAATTCTCGAATATCGTCCAACAAAACGATTCCCACCAGCTTTTTGTCTTTCTCGAGCACCGGAAAGATATTTCTAGTTGATTTGGAAACTGATTTGTGTACCATCTCACCCAAAGTCATGTGTGGGTGAACGGCTATAAAATTGGTTTCAATAACATCATCCAATTGCATCAAGGTCAATACGGCTTCATCTTTATTATGGGTGAGCAAGGCACCTTCTTCTGCAAGTTCTTTGGTGTAAATATTGTAATCCAAAGTATTTTTGGTAATTAAATATGAGATGGATGCGGTTATCATCAAAGGGACAAAAAGTTCATAACCGCCTGTGATCTCAGCAATCAAAAATATGGCCGTTAAAGGGGCGTGGATTACCCCTGCGATTAGCCCGGCCATGCCAATTAGGGTAAAGTTACTTTCAGACACTTCAAAACCCAATCCAATATGATTGATGACTTTTGCCACCACGTTGCCCAATGCGCTGCCCATGACCATTGTAGGTATAAAAACGCCCCCGGCCCCACCAGCGGCAAAAGTGGTTGTCATCGCAATGGCCTTAAAAATGGTAATTCCAAACAGCAATAGAATGACCACCCAAATGTTGTGTGTATAATCATCAAATGGTGTTATACCCAAGGCCGCAATATGGTCCCCACGTAACAAATTGTTAATAAAGCCAAAGCCTTCACCGTATAGTGGAGGTATAAAATAGAGCATGATACCAATGGCCAAACCCCCAAAAAGCAATTTGTATTTGGGGCTTCTAAATTTTTTAAAAATCTGAAGGATACCAAAATACATTTTGGTAAAATAGATGGAAGCAAAGGCGGTACCTACCCCCAGTAGGATATAAAAAAAAGTATCCTTTAACTGAAAACCTTCAGAAAGTGTAAAACTAAAAAGAACCTCATTGCCCAGAAAAAAATAGGAGGTAAGCACTCCGGCGATAGAAGCCAACAGCAAAGGCAAAACCGAAAGCATTGTCAAGTCTAAGCTAAATACTTCGACCGCAAAAATAATGGCAGCAATCGGAGATTGAAAAATAGACGCGATGGCCCCCGCTGAAGCACAGGCAATCAATAGGGAACGTGTTTTTGCATCAAGGTGGAAAAAGCGACTCAAATTGGAACTCACTGCGGATCCCGACTCCACCGCTGGCCCCAACAAACCCACGGAACCACCAAAACCAACGGTCAAAGGTGCTGTAATCAATGGAGAGTATATTTTTTTAACTGGAATCAATCCCTTGTTTTTTGAAAGTGAAAACATGATGGAAGAAACGGCGTGGCCCAATGGATGTTTGTTCACATATTTTACATACAAAAACACCAAGGTCAAACCAACAATGGGTAAAATGAAGTACAGTTGATTTTCGGAAAAAACAATGCCCTTTTGTAACAATGATTCTATAAAATAGGTGAGATTTTTTAAGGTTACGGCCACCAGCCCGGCCAAAAAACCAACCAATAAGCTCATGAGTTGAACAAAGGTCTTATTGGAAATATGTTTGTATCGCCATTTTAAAAACTTTCGCAGAAGACCTTTTAAGTTGGGCATTGGGGCAGAAATCTATTTAAAAGTATTAAAAACCTTCTTTAAAGTTTCACGAAGCTCCATTAAAGATCAAGCTTAAGATTCAATTCTTTCAATTGATCCTCATCTATGGATGCCGGAGCATCAATCATGATGTCACGACCGCTGTTGTTTTTTGGGAATGCAATGAAATCCCTAATGGTTTCCTGTCCACCTAAAATGGCCACCAAACGGTCAAGACCAAAAGCAATACCGCCATGAGGTGGCGCACCATATTGAAAAGCGTCCATTAAAAAGCCAAATTGGGCCTTAGCTTCTTCAGGGGAGAACCCTAAATGCCTAAACATAATGGCTTGGGTTTCTTTGTCATGAATACGAATGGATCCGCCGCCAATTTCATTGCCGTTCAAAACCAAATCGTAGGCATTGGCCTTGACTGCGCCCGGATTTTTATCCAACAATTGCAATTGACCGGGTTTTGGTGAAGTAAATGGATGGTGCATGGCATGATAGGTGCCTGTTTCCTCATCCAATTCCAAAAGTGGGAAGTCTATGACCCATAGAGGAGCAAATTCTTTGGGATTGCGCAGCCCTAAGCGTTGGGCCAATTCCATACGTAAGGCACTCAATTGCGCCCTTACCTTGTTTTTATCGCCAGAAAGCACACAGATCAAATCCCCTTTTTTGGCTTGGGTGGCATGAGCCCATCGAGCAAGGTCTGCTTGATCGTAAAACTTGTCTACAGAAGATTTCAAAGAACCGTCTTCGTTGTATTTTACATAAACCATACCCAAAGCACCCACTTGAGGTCTTTTGACCCAATCAACAAGTGCATCTATTTCTTTACGCGTGTAGGCGGCAGCACCGGGTACGGCAATACCTACTACCAATTCGGCCGAATTAAACACTTTGAAGTCTTTGTGTTGTGCTACCGCATTGAGTTCGCCAAATTCCATCCCAAAGCGTATGTCGGGCTTGTCATTACCATAGCGTTGCATGGCCTCATCATAGGTCATTCTGGGAAAATTATCAACCTCTACCCCTTTGATGGACTTAAGTAAATGCTTGGTGAGCCCTTCAAAGGTGTTTAAAATATCTTCTTGCTCCACAAAAGCCATTTCACAGTCAATTTGGGTGAATTCAGGTTGACGGTCTGCTCGCAAGTCCTCATCGCGAAAGCATTTTACAATTTGAAAATATTTGTCCATACCACCCACCATCAAAAGCTGTTTAAACGTTTGGGGAGATTGGGGCAAGGCATAAAACTGTCCTTCGTTCATTCGACTGGGCACTACAAAATCACGCGCGCCTTCAGGCGTTGATTTTATTAAATAAGGTGTTTCAATATCAATGAACCCTTGGTTGGAAAGATATTTGCGCACCTCCATGGAAACTTTATGGCGGAATATCAGATTTTCTTTGACCGGATTTCTACGTATATCCAGATATCGGTATTTCATTCGAATGTCTTCACCACCATCCGTTTCATTTTCGATAGTGAAGGGGGGCAGCAACGATTTGTTCAAGATGTTTAATTCATTCACCAGCACTTCAATGTCCCCCGTGGGAATGTTTTTATTTTTTGAGGCACGTTCCAAAACCCGTCCTTTAATTTGAATAACCGTTTCCCGACCTAAAGAACGTGCTTTCTCCAATAGTTCTGCAGAGGTGCGCTCTTCGTCAAAAAGCAATTGCGTTATGCCATATCGATCCCGAAGATCGATCCAGGCCACGAACCCTTTGTCGCGAACCTTATGGACCCATCCACTTAAGATCACTTCATTATCTATATCTGATGAACGCAAGGCGCCACAAGTGTTGCTTCTATACATATGATTATTTTATAAGGCGCAAATTTAAGCGTAATGCCCCTATTTTTTAAGCCTTCTCTTAATTTTCTGTAGGATGGAAACAAGATGCCATTTAGCAATAACCATTAAAGTTTTAAGAATACGATTAATTAACCTAATCTTTACATTAATGCCGTATCGTCAAGGAGTATGGATTCTACGTTTAAGGACAATAGATTTTTAAAATAAAAATGTTTAAAATACTGAAAAACAATATGTTAAAGATTTAATGTAAATTTAATGTAAACAAAAAGTTATCTAAATATTGATAAAACGTAAAATATTTGTATCTTTACACCGTTAGTAAAATTATATCCCTTTAATATTAGTAATAATGAAAAATATTCTCTTTTTAGTAGCATTTGTTTTTTCGTTGAATATGGTTGCCCAAGAATTGAAGCCAAAATTTGAAAAAATTGAGGCCGATTTGGTAAAGGCTACCTATTTTCATGACAATGGCGAAATAGCCCAAACGGGTTTCCTTTTGAAAGGTAAATTGCATGGAGATTGGTTCATGTATGATATTAAAGGCAAAAAAATAGCTTCAGGTAGTTATGAAAATGGAGAAAGGGCCGGAAAATGGTTCTTTTGGAATGACGCTATCTTAAAAGAAGTTGATTTTGTAAATAATAGAATTGCCGATGTCAAAAATTGGAACCAGACCGAAGTGGTGACAAGGCAATAGATTAAAAGCATTATAAAATATAAAATGTCCCGATGTATTCGGGACATTTTTTTTGCGTTATGCGGCCAAATCCATTGGCTCACTCTTTTTGGTAAGCTTGCGAACTCGCTTGGTATGTATTCGAATCTTAACTTTATATACAATGGTAAAAAGTATGGGTACCACTACTAAGGTCAAAAAGGTGGCTACAAAAAGCCCGAAGATGACCGTCCATGCCAAAGGCCCCCAAAAAATAACATTATCTCCGCCAAAATAGATCTGTGGATCAAACGAACCAAAGAGGGTAAAGAAATTAATATTGAAACCGGTGGCAAGAGGAATTAATCCTAAGATGGTGGTAATCGCAGTCAACAGCACAGGGCGCAACCTGGCCTTGCCCCCTTTGACAACAGCTTCGGTAAAATCATCAAGATTTAGGTATTCGTCATCGTGAAGTTCAAGTTCCACGCGTTTACGATCGATCAATAGCTGTGTATAGTCAAGTAAGACCACTCCATTGTTGACCACAATACCGGCCAATGAAATAATGCCCATCATGGTCATCATGATGACAAAAGCACTTCCCGTGGCCACAATGCCCGTAAAGACACCAATAAGGCTTAAGAATATGGCCAACATGATAATACCGGGTTTCGAAATCGAATTAAATTGAAAGATCAATATGAAAAAGATCAACCCTAGACCAGTGAAAAACGCGCCCATTAAAAAGGCCATCTGTTTGTTCTGCTCTTCAATCTGACCGGTATAATCAACTTTGATGTCATTTGGTAGGCCAACAAAACCGTCCATTTCCTCCTGAATTTTACCAACTATGGCGCCAGCATCGGTATATCCAGGTGCCAAAGCCGAATAAACGGTAACCACGCGTTGCACATCGCGGTGTTTAATGGCACTAAAACCAGAACTATTGACCTGGTTGGCAACAGCAGAAATAGGCACTTCTTTGATCTGCCCGGATGATTGGTCCCTAAAGGTTATTTTTTGGTTGAAAATGGCACTTTTATTATAACGATTCTCTTCATTGAAGCGGACATAAATATCATAATCTTCACCTGCTTCTTTGTAAATACCAGCTTTGGCGCCAAAAATGGAATTTCGCAGTTGCTGACCAACTTGACCGGTTGCCACCCCCAATTCTCCAGCTTTTTTTCTATCAACGGCGACCAGCATTGAAGGCTTTGATTTGTTGACATCAATTTTTAGTTCGTCTATTCCAGCAATATTCTTAGAGTTGATGTAATTGCGCATTTGTTCGGCCGTGGCAATCAATTCAGAATAATCATCGCCCTCCAATTCAATATTGATGGGATAGCCTGCAGGAGGTCCAACCGCATCTTTTTCGACCGATATGGCTACACCGGGATAGACGTCTTTAAGGGCTTCTTGAACTTTTTTGAGCAATTCTTGACTATCTGCACCCTCTCTGAACTTATATTCACGCATGGTAGCGGTAATTTTTCCTCTATGGGGCATTTCTGCGGCCGACCCGCCGTCCGTCATGGGGTTACCTGCACCTTCACCTACCTGTGAAACTGCACTTTCGGTCAAAAAATTGTAATCTCCATTTTTGTAGGCATCTTCATTGATGATGGCATATACTCTTTTCTCAATATCATTGGTGATTTCATTGGTTTTTTTAATATCTGTCCCTTCAGGGTATTCAATGTAAACAATGATTTGGTTTGGAGTATTGTCAGGAAAGAACTCGACTTTTGTTCTTTGACTGCCCACAGAGGCCCCGAATCCCATAAAAGCAATGATCAATAGGGCAAAAGTGGCAAGTGCAATTAGGATGGGTTTTTTGCCAGCCAATGCATAGCGCAAAGTGTTTTCATACCACTGTTCCCATTTGGGCAAAATGTTCATTTGAAAACTATTGGCCCATTTTCTTAAAAAGAGGCGGTAGACCCAAAGCATCGCAGCAGTAAATATCATTAGGGTTCCCAGGGCACGATAATCGCCCCCAAAAACAAATACCAAAATACCGATACCGGCCATGATGGTCGAAATTCTAATAATTTGGGGCAACGGCATATTTTTATCTTCGGTGGTCATGAATTGTGATACCAATACTGAATTAAAGAAAATCGCCACAAATAGCGATGATCCCAATACAACAGATAAGGTTACAGGAAAGTAAATCATGAACTGGCCCATGACCCCAGGCCAGAGCCCCAGTGGTACAAAAGCAGCGACGGTAGTCAAGGTGGAGATAATGATGGGAAAGGCAATTTCGCCAATGCCCTTTTTGGCCGCTTCAATTCTTGACATACCTTCGTCTTCCATAAGACGGTACACATTCTCAACAACGACAATTCCGTTATCCACCAACATGCCGAGACCCATAATCAGCCCAAACAAAATCATGGTATTCATGGTATAACCCAATAGATTTAGAATCATCAATGACATGAACATTGACATGGGTATTGCAAAACCGACAAAAAGGGCATTTTTAAACCCTAAAAAGAACATCAAAACCGTAACCACCAAAATAATCCCAAAAATGATATTGTTCACCAAATCGTCAACCTGTCCAATAGTTTTTGAAGATTGGTCATTGGCTATACTTACTTTAAGATCTTGCGGAAATACATTTTTGACAGCATTGTCAACAATCACCTGAATCTGTTCGGCGGCCGCCACCATATTTTTGCCTGTCCTTTTTTTAACGTCCAACATCACCACAGGATCACCAAATTCACGAGCATAAGTGGTTTTGTCCTCTTCTTCAAATGATATTGTTGCTATGTCTTTT
Source organism: Croceitalea sp. (assembly GCA_013001145.1). Classification (GTDB taxonomy): domain Bacteria; phylum Bacteroidota; class Bacteroidia; order Flavobacteriales; family Flavobacteriaceae; genus Croceitalea. The sequence goes on from JABDND010000148.1 coordinate 20,167, forward strand.
AAGTATATCGGGTTATTGTTTTCCGTTTTGACAACAAAATCTTCCAGCTCACTGGGAGTATCTATTTCGCCAACGATTCTAATAGTGCGTCGTTGGCCACTACTGATCAAATTACCCGCCGATGTGGTCATGTTTTCCCTACTGATGGTATTGATCACATCGTCAAAGCTCACCTTGGCAGCCATCATCTTATAAATATCTACCGCAACCTCTACTTCCTTTTCTTGGGCTCCACGAATGTCTACCTGCTTGATTTCTTGAAGACTTTCAATTTCATCTTCCAAGTATTCGCCGTATTCTTTTAGTTTATCGACCGGGTAGTCACCAGAAATATTGATATTTAATATTGGGAACTCTTCAGACATGCTCAAATCAAAAACATTGGGTTCCACTTTAGCACCATTAAATGTGGGCCAATCTTCGCTCGAAGTTTCGGTATCCACTTCGTCCTTGACTTTCTGCAATGCATCTTGAACCTCAATGTTTTCATCGAACTCAACGATGATTATGGAATAATCTTCTTGTGAGGTTGAAGTGATTTCAACAAGATTACTTACCGTCTTTAATTTATCTTCAAGGGGATCGGTAATCAGTTTCTCTATATCCTCGGCGGTGTTGCCTGGATAAATGGAGCTGATATAAATCTTTGTTTCCTTAATCTCTGGAAAACTCTCACGGGGCATGCTAAAATAGGCCGAAGCACCCAAAAAGAGAATGACCGCAATCAAGACATACATAGTGGTTTTATTGTCAATGGCCCACGATGACAATTTAAATTCTTTGTCTACTTTTTTCTTACGCTTGCTCATGGACACTAGTTTTTGATTTTGACTTTTTGACCTTCCTTAACACTCCGGGCCCCTTCGTTGATCACACCATCACCTTCATTTATTCCTGAAAGCACTTCAACGAAATCACCCTGTGTTTTCCCTGTTTCAATTATTGATTTTTTGGCCATTGCCTCATCGCCCTCGCCATTGCCTTCGATCACGTAAACATATTGTTCGCCCGCGGCATTTTCTGAAACGATGCTTTGTGGAATCAAAATGGCCTTTTCATTGGTATAATCGTTGATCATAACTTTGGCAGTCAAATTGGGTTTGATTCTCGTATCGTTGATGGGCAGGGGTATTTCGGCCGTGAACGAACGGTTGCTCGGATTGATGAAATTTCCCGTCTGTCTTACTTTTGTGCTGACACTATCGCCCAATATTGGAAAATGCACAATAACGTCTTTCCCTGGGGTAACATTCGGCAGATGGCTTTCGGGCACCTCTACTTCAATGTACATATTGCCCAAATTCACAATACGGAACACTTCAGATCCCGGGCCTGGGCTTACCACAGTACCTTGGTCTTTGATGACATCATCAATAATGCCTGAAAATGGTGCCCTAATGGTAGATTTGCCCAATTGGCTCTGCAATTGTTTAACCGCATTTTCCTGTGCCTCGTAATTGGTTTTTGCCTGTAAATACTGAATTTCGGAACCGATGTTCTGTTCCCAAAGTCTTTTTTGCCGCTCAAAGGTTGTTTTGGCAAGTTCGGCCTGTGTTTTCAATTGCGCCAGCTGGCTTGAAAGTCCGCCGTCATCAATCGAGGCCAATAATTGACCTTTGACCACTTTTTGACCCTCTTTTACATAGACTTTATACAAAGTGCCCGCCATCTCAGGGTAGATTAGCACATTTTGCTTGGTCATGACATCACCCTGAAGATCAAGATAATGGTCAAATTTTTGATATTGCGCTACAATGGTGGTGACCAAAGGCAATTTGGAACTACCGTCCAGTTCTGAAATGGCAGAATCCAAGAGTGCAATTTCTTGCCCTAAGGCCTTATAATCGGTTTCTATTTCGATTCTTTTGGCCCTGATGGCTTCTATATCTTTGGCAGCCAATAGGCCATCTAAATCGGTTTGTGTGCCACCCCCACAGGAACTTAAAATAAGGGCAGGTATAATAATTGAAAATAATTGTTTCATGATGGTGGGTTTTGATCGTTGATTAATTGTTCAATACGGTTTCTAATTCTGTTTTTCTGTTGATCACATTGACCATTGATTGTAAATATTCTTGCTGCGAGGCGTAAAGCTGGGTTTGGGCCTGTCTCAGTTCAAAACTGGTGGCCAATCCTTCGGCATACTTGATTTGATTTTTATTTTCAATACGTTCTGCCAAAGCCAAATTTTGCTTTGTTGTATCATATTCTTCTATGGATAGAATATAATCGCTTTTGGCGCTTGCCAATTGTAATCTAATTTGTTCTTCTGCTTCTGTCAACTGTGTTTTGGCCTTTTCGTAGGCTATTTTGGCACGTTGTGTACTCGCACTTCTGCCCAAGGAACTAAATATGGGAATCTGCAAATCAACACCGAGCACCGATGAACCAAACCATTGCTGACCACCGCTTAAAAAATTAAAGCTGTCACTGAACGAGGTGCCACCATAATTCACAAAAGCATTTAAGGTGGGCAGCGCGCGACTTTTGGCCAACTTCATTTCAAAAAAGCGCTGTTCATTGAGGTTGGATATCAATTTGTAATCAACATTGTTCTCCATGGAAAATTCCCGCTCCAACAACCCAATATCTATTTGCTTTTGGGTCAGCGTATCCAAGTTTTCGGTCAATTCGGTAGCAGTATCAATAGGCAAGCCCATCATAAGGTTCAGCATTTGTAGCGTTATGTTTTCTAGGCGCTTAGCATTTTTTAATTGATTCTCTATTGAGGAAAGGGTAATCTGAAGTTGATCAACACTTTCTTCATCACCAAGGCCGTTTTCGAAAATCTTTTTGGTTTCGAAGAGATTTTTCTCCAAAGTGGCCTTGTTTTTTTCAAAAATGGCAACACTTTCCTGTGCCAAAAGTACATTGCCATAAGCTTCTACCACAGCTTTACGAACCTCCAAATCCGTTTTTTCCTTGTTGTTTTGGCTGTAGCTTAAAAAGGCTTTGGTGGCCTGTACCCCAACTATATATGAGCCATCAAAAATTTGTTGTTTTAAGGTAGCGGTCGCATTGGCAGATTGCGCTTGACCAAACACCACTTCTTGAAAAGTGCCGGGTTCGCCCCCAAAAAATTCGGCCGGAATTTGATTGACGGGTTGTTTCAATTGATTTTGATAAGAGATGGCACCTGATATTTGTGGCAAACCACTGGCAATGGTCTCCCATTTTTGCTTTTGGGCATCAATAAGGTCACGGCCCGCGTTAATGGCACTGTAATTATGCTCCAATGCATGGGCAATGGCCTCATCAAGTGAAAAACGATTGGTCTGCTCTTGGGCCATGCCCAAAAAGGGCACAAGGGCTAAAAACAGGATACGGATTTGTCGCATTTAATTTTGGTTTGAATTGATGATTGTATTTAATATTTTTCTTCCTTCAGGCGTTGTAATTCCGCGTAAATGGTATTCCAAATAATGGTCCATCAGTTTGATCATTGAAAACAGGTGCTGTGGAAATAGTCGGTTATCTTTAATACTTGTTACACCTGCAAAGTAGATTCTTGAAACAAATTCCACATCCAAATCTTTTCTGTAGATGCCCAAAGCAATACCTCGTTTAACATTGTCAACCACACAGTGCTGCATTACATTGAACTGTTTGGTCTTTAGTTCTTCATACAATTTGGGGTAATATTTTTGTAACTGGTATTGCGGCGATGACTTCTCATCTTTAAGATGAAGCATGGCAAATTTTTTAATTTCGTAAAGTTCTTCTATCGGGTTCTTTTTTTGCGAAACGATATGATCGATACCTTCAGAGATAACACAAAAAAGATTTGAAGTGCTTTCGGCCACCAATTTTGTCTTGTTCTCAAAATGTGAGTATATGGTCTTTTTTGAGATGCCCATCTCATTGGCCAAATCATCCATGGTCACACTTTTGAAACCAAGATTTAAAAATAGCTCTGTAGCCTTATGTAATATCTTTTCTCTCATAATCAAGGGGGCAAATGTAAATACGGAAACTTTATAAACAAAAAAAGTTTCCTAAGTTTTACATTTTTTTAACGCTTAGTAGATTATTAAGTTTCTTTTTCTTTAGCTTTTGATGGTTTTACGATAATGGGCGTATTTTTGAAAAAAATTGATGCTATGCGGTCTGTTGATTTCTTTAGGAAGGAATTCGTTGCCCATTTGGAAAACAAAGTAACAACAAAAGAGCCTACCAATCTTTATGAGCCCATTACTTATATATTGAGTTTGGGGGGTAAGCGATTAAGACCTGTATTGACCCTTTTGGCCACAGATTTGTTTGAGGGTGATTTTAGGCTTTCGCTAGATGCCGCACTGGCCATAGAGGTATTTCATAATTTTTCATTGATCCACGACGATATTATGGATGATGCTCCGTTGCGAAGGGGTCATAAAACCGTTCACGAAAAATGGGATACCAATACCGGCATCTTATCTGGCGATGCCATGCTCATTCTTTCGTATCAGTTGCTCGAAAATTATGATGGAAATACTCTTAAAGCCTTATTTCAACTATTCAACAAAACATCTTTAGAGGTTTGCGAAGGCCAACAATATGATATAGATTTTGAAACAAGAACTAATGTCACCATTGATGAGTATCTAAAGATGATCGCCTACAAAACAGCTGTTTTGGTGGCATCGGCTATGAAAATGGGCGCCATCATAGCTCAAACCACTAAAGAAAACCAAGAATTGATTTATGAATTCGGATTGAATTTAGGGGTGGCCTTTCAATTACAAGACGATTATTTAGATGCTTTTGGTGACCCCAAAACTTTTGGCAAACAGCTAGGTGGTGACATCATTGAGAACAAAAAAACGTTTTTATACTTAAAATCCCTCGAGTTGGGCAATAGCACAATGAAGTCAGAATTACTCAACTTATATTCCCTGCAACCCGCTAAACCAGATGTTAAGATTGCGGCGGTAAAAGCTATTTTTGAAGAAACAGGTGCCGTAGCAGAGACCAAAAGCCAAATTGAAAAATACACCCATAATGCATTTAAGGCGTTGGATAGGCTACAGGTCAGCGAAGAGGGCAAGAACGCCCTGAGGGTTTTTGGTGAAAGTTTGATGCAGAGAAAAGTTTAGAATTTTCGGCCAAATAACGCCCTAATGAACGGCCATGGCTTAGGGGCTGCCATAATCCAGATATCTTCCAACAAGGTAGTTTCTTCATCCAAAAATTTAAATATTTCCTGAGGCTTGCGTTTTTTGAACAACGACTCAAAAATAGAACTGCCCAAATGATTGTGTTTGTCTAAAATATCCAACACTAATAAATCGTAGAACCAAAAACGGTCTTTGGTCTCAAAATCAAGCAAGGGTTTGCCCTTTTTTAAATGCTTCACCAATAATGCCACTTTTTTTACAGTGCTCATAAAGGTATAGCCTGTACTGGCCTTTGCCCAGCCCCCAGCGATACCTATATGAAAAACATGGTTTGTGTTTTTATGGTTGAAATCAAAACAGGTCATCGGTATATTGCCCTCTTCCTTTTCTAAAATTTCATATTCCGTTATCCCAAGATGCGTTTTTAAATAGGTTTCAATGGCAAGTTCATATTCTTCCTTGTCCAAAGGACTTTCAGAAAACAGGGTGTACTCCACCAATGCCTCAGTTTTGGAAAATGGGAGTACATACATAAATCGGGTATTCCCTTTTTGAGGAATTGAAAAATCCATAAAACGTGCCTCCTCGTCATCAAATATCGGTTTTTTGGTTTTGATGAACCATCCCACAAAATGCTGTTGCAGAACAGGATATTTTTCTTGGCCCATGAGTTCTTTATAGTCAAAAATACTGTTGAATACGGTCTGGGCCTTGTAAGTTTGTGCCGTGGTCGTTACTTGCCCATGACCCTCAATTTCCTCGACTTTTATAACTGCTTCTTTGCGAAACTCAAAATTGGGGTTTTGTAAAGTGCGTTTTAAATAATGGTCATAGAAATCGATGCCACGCAACATTTTGTAGCTATAGGGTTCAATGGTGAAACTTTGCTGCATATTTTTGCCCGCAAAGTAAATGCGCGCCCATGTTTTATGAAGAATTTCATCAAATGGTCCTGCTCCTTTTTCCCAAAAACACCACGTACGGTCATTAGTATTTTTGGACGACTTGTCCAGTAACAGCACCTTTTTGTTTGAAAAATAAGGGTCTTTGTCCATGGCATCGGCTAACAAAAGGCCAGAAGCCCCGGCACCTAAAATAATGTAGTCATACTTGGGCATTGACCAAAAGTACAAATTAGAACAGAGTATAGCGCATACCAAAGAAGCCTCTTATTCCTTGATTGGGACCATATACATAACTTGGGTCAAAGGTCAATGCATTAGGATTGTCGGCTGTGGCCATCGCATTGCCGTTTTGATCAAATTGCACATTTTTGTCAAAGGGATCATTGGCTCGGGCTATGATAAAGGGATTATTGCGGTTTGGCGTCCAATTTAATAGGTTTTTTATTCCACCGTATAATTCAAAACCTTCCAGGCCTTTATAGGTAAATTGTATGTTTTGAATACTCCAGGTGGGCGAATATTCCAAACGGGGATCTAAGTCTCCCAATAGGGGCAATCGCATGGGGCCATATACATTTCCGGTATAGTCTAGGCTTAAATCAAGCGAACGTATGGTGTAAGACACGTTCCAGGTGCCCATTATGCTTTCTGTCAAGATTTGACGTTGGGTAATGCCGTTTTCTGTATTGCTTACATTTTGCCAAGTGGCACCCACCAGAATTTTAAGTCCGTTGGGCAAGGCCAAATCCACATTGGCACTTAATCCTTTTGAAACGGACCTGCCATTTAAATTGTCATAAATGATTTGGTTGGGATTGGTATCATAATCAGGTAAAATGACATTTGAAAAATGTGTGTAGAAGGCGGAGGCATCAAACCCGGCATAAGTACCATTTTTCGCATATATTTTTTTCAAGTAATTGAGGTTTAAATTGACCGAACGCTCGGGCTTTAATTCTTCGGCAATGACCACCTCGCGAGAACCGGTTAGCGCCGCATGATCTTCAGTAAATAAATTGACCACACGAAAACCGGTACCGGCATTGATTCTAAATATATCGCGATCAGAAATTTTCCATTTGTAGGCTGCTCTAGGGGTAAAAATAGAACCATGCCGTTTATCGTAATCATATCGAATACCGGCCAAAAGGGAGTGTTTATCGGCGAAGGCATATTCATCTTGTAGAAACAAACTTGGTATCCAAACTTCATCTACTTGGTTACTGTTCAAATTTGCCGTTGCCGTCGTATTGTCATCATAATAATTATACCTGATGGCACTGCCAAATAGCAAATCATGTTTGTTAACGGACTTGTCCCAAGTCAACTGTGCAAAACCTATTCGTTGGTCCGCCAAATAGGGGACATCACCATATACCGAATTTTGATTATGGTCATTATAAGAGAAGGAAAGCATTACGTTTTCTTCTATGGGAAGTTGATATTTGCCCACTACCTCCCAACGGCGAGTGTAAATACTTTCACCATAGATTTCATCGCCGCCTCTGAATTCTGGTGTCCATTGTAGCTCGCCGCCCCAGCGGTCTTCGTAAAAAAACCGACCTGCCAATGAAAAAACTTTCGCGTCTTTACGCTTGAAATTCCATTTTTGAAATATGGAAATTCGGTCTTGTAATGTCAAATCGGTGAAATTATCACCATTGTTGTCAATGATTTCATCGTAGTTGAAATAATTGATTCCCAATAGCAAATCGGCTTTTTCACCCACATTAATTTTTGAACCTACATCTAAATTAAATTCACCCCAGCCTGTAAGGTAGCCATCGGCAAAAAATTCCGGAGCATTGGGAGCATGTTTGGTAATAATGTTGATCAGCCCTCCTACGGCCTCACTTCCATAAAGCGTTGAAGCGGGTCCTTTTACAATTTCAATTTGATCGATCAATGAATTGGGAATGCCCGATAGGCCATAAACGGTGCCCAAACCACTCACTATGGGCATACCATCGATCAATACCAAAGTATAGGGGCCTTCAAGGCCATTAATGTGAATATCACCTGTATTACAAACATTGCAATTGATCTGTGGTCGTACGCCATTTACATTTTGAAGTGCTTCAAAAATACTTGGGGTAGGGTTTTTCATTAAAAAACTGGGTTTGTACACTTCGACCGGGACAGCACTCTCAAGGCGGGTAACAGGTTTTAAAGTGCCGGTGACCACCGTTTCACTCAAGGCCTCGGCCGAAAATTGCAAGGCGATATCAAGGGTAATTTGTTGGCCTTCCAAAACATTAAAAGACCTGCGATAGGTTTCATAGCCCATGGACGAAGCCAACAAAATGTATTTACCAGCATCTAAATTTTCGATTAGGTAAGCCCCATTTTCATCTGTGGTGGCCCCTTTTTCTGTCCCTTTTAAGTAGATATTTACGAAAGGGATGCCCGAACCATTGTCGGTTATGGTACCTTTTACCGAAGCCGATTGCCCGTAAGCAAGGGCAGAAAGTAAAAAGGCAATATACAAAAGGCTATTTTTCAATGAATACAAAATAATATTTAGACAAATCTAAAAATATGTTTCTACAAATAAAAATGTATTTTTGGATAAATTTTAATTGAATGACCCGTTCAGAGGAAAACTACTTGAAGGCCATCTTTCATTTAGGCGGACAAAATTCAAAGCTAATTGCGACCAATGCCATTGCAGAACAAATGGAGACCAAGCCATCTTCAGTAACCGATATGGCCAAGAAACTAGCGGAAAAGGGCCTTTTGCACTACAAAAGATACCAGGGCGTAACCTTGACTCCAATGGGTGTCAAGACTGCTTTGGCCATTATCAGAAAACACCGGTTATGGGAGGTTTTTTTGGTTAAAAAATTAGATTTTACCTGGGACGAGGTACATGAGGTGGCCGAGCAATTGGAGCATATAAAAAGTGAGAAATTAATCGATAAAATTGATGCATTATTGGAATATCCCAAATTTGACCCACATGGTGATCCAATTCCAACCAAAACGGGTGAATTTCAAGAACGAGCCAAGCAGTTGTTGAGTGAATTGCCCATTGCAGCACAAGGTGTCTGTGTTGGGGTTAAGGATACATCTTCCACCTTTCTCAAATTCTTGGATAAAAATAGTATCGCCTTGGGCAATACCATTCATATTTTAGATAAAGAAGATTTTGATAATTCGCTACACATTCAAATTGAGGGTCGAGAATTACAGATATCCAATCAAATAGCTTCTAATCTTTACGTGAAAACTGCATAATCATGAATGAAATAATTGCATATTTTGAAAGTATAGATCCTATTTTGGCGGCTTTGTACGCCACCTTGTTCACATGGGGGCTCACTGCGCTCGGAGCGGCGTTGGTGTTTTTCTTTAAAGGGATGAACAGGGCCGTGCTCGATGGTATGCTGGGTTTTACCGGTGGGGTAATGGTGGCTGCGAGTTTCTGGAGTTTACTAGCACCCGGAATTGAAATGAGTGAGGGGGAGGGATTTGTAAAAGTAATACCTGCTGCTGTTGGATTCTTGTTGGGGGCTCTGTTCATTTATGGGCTTGATAAGGTCTTGCCGCATTTGCACATCAATTTTAAAATGAGTGAGGCCGAAGGGGTGAAAACACCGTGGCACCGAACAACCTTGTTGACTTTGGCCATTACGCTTCATAACATTCCCGAAGGATTGGCGGTTGGCGTATTATTTGGGGGTGTTGCAGCCGGTTTTGAGGGTGCTACCATAGGAAGCGCCGTGGCCTTGGCTCTTGGAATAGGACTACAGAACTTTCCTGAGGGCTTTGCCGTTGCCATGCCCTTACGAAGACAGGGTTTGAGCAGGACCAAAAGCTTTATGTACGGACAAGCATCTGCTGCGGTAGAACCATTTGCAGCGGTATTGGGCGCATGGGCAGTGATGACCTTTGAGCCTATTTTGCCCTACGCACTATCTTTTGCTGCTGGAGCCATGATTTTTGTGGTCGTTGAAGAGGTCATTCCGGAAACCCAACTAGATAAATATACCGATATAGCCACGATGGGCTTTATAGGTGGGTTTATCATCATGATGACATTGGATGTAGGCCTAGGATAACAATCACCAACAATTCCTTTACTCTGCCATAACAATAAAGGCGCCCTTGACCAAAATAGAGGCGTCTTCAGTAAGAGGGCCCAAATGGTTCAAACCCGTATAATCACCGTTGCTGGCACCGGGGTCCACTTTGATCTTCTTGAATACATAATTATTTTCTTTTTCTTCCATTAATCGTAAAACAAAGGCCTCGTTATCGAAGGTTACTATAGCTTCAGAAGGTATGGAAGGGAGCTCGACTTCACGGGTGTTGATATGGGTACTCACAAACATACCGGTAATAAAATTATGCTTGTCCTTATCCTTGATGTGGCCGTGTACTTTTATGGTCTTATCGCTATTGATGGAGGTGCCTACCAAGTGGACATCGGCTTCATAGCGTTCATCAGAAGCTTCCGGAATCATAAATTCAATCTTCTGTCCTTTTTTGATTTTCATTACATCACGCTCAAAAACCGATAATTCCAAATGCATGTGATCCCCATTTATAATTTCCATAATGGGGGTATTGGGAGATACATAGGATCCTTTTGAAATATGGACGTTGGTGATACTGCCCCCAATGGGTGCATAAAGGGTAACAGTGGAACGGATGTTCCCACTATTCAATGAAGTGGTTGAAATGTTTAATAAGTCCAATTGCTTTTCCAGGCCTTTGAAGGTGGCCATCTTCATGTCGTATTCACTTTTGGTGCGTAGAAATCCTTTCTCGGAACTTATATTTTCATCAAATAGCGTTTTTTGACGTTCATAGGCCTCTTTCAAATAGTTCAATTCTGCTTGAACCTCCAAATATTCTTGTTGCAGCGCAACGAATTCCGGATTTTCAAGAACGACCAATGCCTGACCTCTCGTCACCTTGTCACCTATAAGCAAGGGCGTTCGTTTGATAAAACCACCCATTATGGCTGAAACAATGGCCCTGTTCTTCGGGGGTACATCAATAAAGCCGTTTGCTTTCACGCTTTCGGTAAAAGTGCGTTGTGATATAACGCCCAACTTCATGCCTTGATTTTTGAACTGCTCCGATGTAATGGTAATGTAGCCCATGGTATCTGGCAATGACCCATTGTCTTCAAGTTGATTGCCATTGCTTGTTTCCTTGCACGAAACTGCAAAGAGGATGCAAAGAGCAGCGCCTATTATGTAGATTCTATTTTTCATACGTATCTGTTTAAAGAGTTAGGTAGTTCATTTGAATAACCGTTTGATTGTACTGTAACAATTGGCTTAAATAATTGAGCTTGATTTCGTAGGCATTTTCTATACTTTGTATGTATTGAAAAAAATCGATTTCACCATGTTTGAAACTCAATTGAGCTGTTTTTACTATTTCATCCGAAAGCTGTGTTCCTTCATTCTCAAAATACGAGAGACCACTTTGGATGGCTTCAAGTTGCGCTTCATATTCTTTATACTTGACATTGATTTGAAGGGCATATGATTTGTAGGTTTCTTGGGCAGCTTCTTCGGCCAATTTTGAAGCCTTTAATTTTGCAGACTGCCCAGAAAACAACAAGGGAATTTTAAGACCAAGCTGATACCCGGTAAGCCTACCATCCAGATTTGGGGCACTGCCTTGAAAATAGTCAAGACTGATGTCGGGCAAGAACTTTTGGGCCATTAAACTACTTTCCGCTTTTGAAACATTTAGCTGATTTTCAAAGTAGGTCATTTCCGGAATTGCTTCAATTTGAATGTTTTGAAGGCTTATCTTTTTAAGAGGTTCTTCTACGATCTTTATGCTCGAATCTGTTTGAATGGACGCATACAAATTCAAGGCCGCGATCTTGATTTCTTGTTTTGAATTTTGCAGTGCTATTTCAACTTGACGCTTTTTAGCCTGGGCAGTAATGCGCTCCAAATAGTTGGTTTCACCCAGCTCAAATCGTCTATGGGCCATATGGGCAAACACCGTGTAAAGACTGTCTAAACGCCTGTAAATACTGAACTTTTCTTTAGAATACTGATAGGTATAATAGTGAATCGAAACCTCTTTTTCCAAATTTTTGAGCTGAATGTCATAAGTACTGCTGCTAACATTATACAAGGCTTGGTTTCTTCTTTTTTGGGTAAAATATACCGTTGGGAATAAAAAGTCTTGCTGCAGGCCAAAAACGCGCAATGGCTCATTACCAATGGTTAGATTGTTTTCATCATAATTGTAGTAAAGCTGTGTTTTCTCAAAATCGAAAGCACCATTGATCAAGACCTTATTTTGTTCTGTTTTTAATGCAGCGGCCTTTAAACCGGCATTGTTTTCTTGGGCCAATTGAATAAGCTGCTCAAGGTTCAATGGCTTTGCTTGGGCAAGCCCGTTGGTAGCAACAAGAACTAGTAAAATTAAGATTGACATCCCTTTAGGATTCATCCATTTTTTGAATTGGATACTATTCTTAGGACGCTCAAAAATGGCGTAGAGCACCGGTAACACAACCAGTGTGAGCAAGGTTGCCGTAACCAGTCCACCAATGACCACTGTGGCCAAGGGGCGCTGCACTTCTGCACCTGCGCTGGTGGAGAGGGCCATAGGCAAGAAACCAAGGGCCGCTGCCGATGCTGTGAGCAATACAGCCCTTAAACGATCTTGTGTTCCTTGGCGGATTAATGCTTCCATACTTTCAAAATTTTCGGTTTTGAGTTCTTTAAAATGTTCAATGAGTACAATACCATTCAAGACGGCAATACCGAAAAGGGCGATAAAACCAACCCCTGCCGATATACTAAAGGGTAGATCCCTTAACCATAGCAATAAGATACCGCCAACGGCCGCCAGTGGAATTGCAGAAAAGATCATCAGAGCTTCCTTGATGGAATTGAAGGCAAAATAGAGCAGTATAAAAATTAGTAAGAGTGCCACGGGTACGGCCACCATAAGTCGGGCTTTGGCACTTTGTAAATTTTCAAACTGTCCCCCATACGTAATGGAATAGCCTACGGGTAATTTTAGATTGGCTTCAATCAAATCTTGAACATCATCAACCACCGATTGCAGGTCGCGGTCACGAACATTGATGCCCACGACTATTCTTCGGCGTGTATCATCACGCGCTATTTTGGCAGCTCCTTTTTGGTAAGTTATTTCGGCAACTTGATTTAAGGGTATTTTTCCACCA
>JABDND010000157.1 GCA_013001145.1 Croceitalea sp.
GGTACTAGTATAAAAAATGCGGTGACAAAAGACATGACACGAGCCATCAAATCACCTTTATAAAGATCACGGATAATGGAGATGGTTATGGTCCTTGCCGAAGAAAGTCCTATACCTTGTAGAATTCTGCCAAAAACCATCCATTCCAAATTAGGCGCTGCCAAACAGATGATACTAGCGATGACGAATATGAAAATGCCCAGATATACCACGGGTTTACGGCCTATGGCATCAGATATTGGCCCAAAAAACAATTGCCCCATACCAAGACCTAGAAATATCATAATAATCAGTAATTGATTATCTGTAGGGTCCAGGCTATTGATAGATACGCCAATGCTTGAAATGGCCGGCAACAAGGTGTCAATACTTAAGGCAACAATAGACATCAAGGCGGCCATTAAGGCCACAAATTCAAAATTGGGTTTTTGGTTTTCCAAATGCATTTGGCAAAAGTAGCCATATACGCTTAATGCGACATCGCGATAAAATACTTTTTAACAACATCTTAAACAACGCTTCAAGGTAGTATGCACAGAACAAAAAAAATTATGGTAAGCCATTATGCATTGACCCTTGATTTAAAGTGGAATGTTTCCGTGTTTTCTTTTGGGGATATCCACTTGTTTGTTTTCTAGCATAGCAAAGGCTTTTAAAAGCTTCCTTCGCGTATTTTCGGGCAAAATGACCTCATCAATAAATCCACGCTTCGCCGCTCGATAGGGATTGGCGAATTTTTCGGCATAGGCGGCTTCCTTTTCCTTAAGTTTTGCCTCTGGATCTTTTGCAGCAGCTATTTCTCGTCTAAAAATTATTTCACTAGCCCCTTTGGCTCCCATTACGGCAATCTCGGCCGTGGGCCATGCAAAATTAAAATCGGCACCAATGTGTTTTGAATTCATTACATCATAGGCTCCACCATACGCCTTTCTCGTAATCACCGTTACCCTTGGCACTGTTGCTTCACTTAAGGCATAAAGCAATTTAGCTCCATGCATAATGATACCCGACCATTCTTGATCAGTACCGGGTAAAAAACCAGGGACATCGACCAAAACAAGCAAAGGGATATTGAAAGCATCGCAAAAACGTGTAAAGCGCGCAGCTTTTTGTGAACTTTTCACACCCAAAACCCCAGCTAAAAACAAGGGTTGGTTAGCTATGATTCCAATGCTACGGCCTCCCAAGCGAGCAAAACCGACAATGATATTTTCGGCATAGTCTTTATGAATCTCATAAAACGAATCTTCGTCAATAATACCACCAATAACCTCATGCATGTCATATGGTTTATTTGGATTATCTGGCACTATGGATTTAAGCACATCGCGAACTTCCTCACCCAATCCATAAGGTAATTTATGGGGTGCTTCTTGATTGTTCTGTGGAAGATACTCCATCAGCTTTTTGATATCGTCCAAACAGGCGGCATCATTGGCCGATGTTTTATGGGCCACCCCTGATTTTGAGGCATGGGTATTTGCGCCGCCCAATTCTTCGGAAGTTACTTCTTCATTGGTTACCGTTTTGACCACATTGGGCCCGGTCACGAACATATAACTGGTCTGTTCGACCATAATTATAAAATCGGTCATCGCAGGCGAATAAACAGCGCCTCCTGCACATGGCCCCATAATGGCCGAGATTTGAGGTATTACCCCTGAGCTTTGGACATTTCTGTAGAAAATATCGGCATAGCCGCCCAAAGACCTAACCCCTTCTTGAATACGCGCACCTCCCGAATCGTTTAACCCAATGATGGGTGCCCCAACTTTTACTGCCAAATCCATCACCTTACAAATTTTTTCGGCATGGGTTTCAGATAACGCACCGCCAAAAACAGTGAAATCTTGTGCATAGATATAGACCAACCGACCATGAATGGTTCCGTAGCCCGTAACCACACCATCACCATAATAGACCTCTTTGTCCATTCCGAAATCGGTGGTTCTGTGAGTTACCAAAATGCCCATTTCCTCAAAAGAACCTTCATCCAATAAATAGTCAATGCGTTCTCTTGCGGTCAGTTTTTTCTTGGCGTGTTGTTTGGCTATTCGGTTTTCCCCGCCACCTAAATGAGCTTGGGCAATTCTATCTTGTAGTTTTTTTATTTTGTCGTCCATAGGTTCTAGTTAATGGGCAAGCGTAATTTTTTTTGATCCATAAAATATTGGTTCAATGCCACCAGGGCAGCGATTCTGGCCTCTTTTTCATTATGGTTGTGAATAGCTTCGGGTGAGTAATATTTCTTAACAAAATGGGTGTCAAAATTCCCCGATTTAAAAGCTTTATGTTGAAAGACAAAAGTGCCAAAAGGCAAAGTGGTCTGTACTCCTTCAACCACATAATCCTCAATGGCCCGCAACATTAATGCAATGGCTTCTTCACGGGTTTTACCGTAAGTAATGAGTTTTGCAAGCATGGGGTCATAGTATATGGGTATATCCATGCCTTGTTCAAACCCATTGTCAACCCTTATTCCCTCGCCTGTTGGCAATACATATTTTTCCAGTTTGCCAACGCTGGGCAAAAAATCATTCAAAGGGTCTTCAGCGTAAACCCTCAGCTCCATGGCATGGCCATGAATTGCCAAATCTTTTTGTTTGATCTTCAATTTTTCTCCACGGGCCACCTTTATTTGCAATTCGACCAAATCAACTCCGGAAATCAATTCAGATACAGGGTGCTCCACCTGTAAACGGGTATTCATTTCAAGAAAATAGAAATTATGGTCAGCATCCATTAAAAACTCAACCGTACCTGCTCCCACAAAGTCACATGCTTCTGCAACTTTAGTCGCTGCAATGCCCATTTCCTCTCGAAGTTTAGGTGTTAGTATATATGATGGTGCCTCCTCAACCACTTTTTGGTGACGCCTTTGAATACTGCACTCCCTTTCAAAAAAATGCAGAATGTTTCCATGGGTATCGGCCATGACTTGAATTTCAATGTGCCGTGGGGAAGTAACATATTTTTCAATGAATACCGATCCATCACCAAAGGCCGATGTAGCTTCACTTATGGCACGGTTCATCTGCGATTCCAAATCCGCTTCTTTGTCGACTATACGCATACCCTTGCCCCCGCCCCCGGCCGATGCTTTGATCAATATTGGAAAGCCAATTTTATTGGCAATGGCTTTTGCCTTCTTTACATCGGTAATTGCTTCATCAATGCCAGGCACCATTGGAATATCATATTTCTTAACAGCTTCTTTGGCGGCCAATTTACTTCCCATCATGCGAATAGCTTTGGATTTGGGTCCAATGAAAATAATGCCATTCTTTTCAACTGCTTCGGCAAAATCGGCGTTCTCACTTAAAAAACCATACCCGGGATGTATGCCATCAACACCCAGAGCTTTTGCCACTTCAATAATTTTATCTCCTAACAAATAAGATTGATTTGACGGCGGTGGCCCTATACATACCGCTTCGTCTGCAAACCTTACATGGGGGGCGTTTCTATCGGCTTCCGAATAGACTGCCACGGTCTTTATACCCATTTTTTTGGCGGTCCTCATGACCCGTATTGCTATTTCACCCCTGTTGGCTATAAGTATTTTATTCATAATCATTGAGCTTCAAAAGTGATCAAAAGTTGTTTCTTTTCAATGGCTTCGCCTTTTTTCACCCCGATACTTTTTACAATGCCGTCACGTGGTGAAGTAATTATATTTTCCATTTTCATGGCTTCAAGTATCAATAATGGATCGTTGGTTTTCACCTCTTGTCCGGGCTTTACCGATACTTCTAAAATAAGTCCCGGCATAGGCGCATGAATTTCGCTCACTTGTTTACCCGCGTTGGTATCAAAGCCCATTTCATTGATCAAGTGATCAAGCATATTATCAATAGAGACTTGATAGCTGTTATTGTTTATTTTGAAGTTGTAGGTTTTATGATTGAAATTATTGGACTCAATTTCAATATGATATGATTGGTTATTGTGAAGTAAATGATAGGTGTTTTCATGGGTTTTAATTAAGTCCAAGGCATTGACATCGGTTTCAGAAAGGTCAAATTCATATTGACCATTGACTTTGAGTGTAAAGGGTTTTTTCATGAAAGGCAATTGGCTATAAAGAGTTCTAATATAAGCATATTCATCAGAAAGTAAACGATTCAAAACTAATTCACAACAATTGCGAAATACATGAATTATATCATAATCTGCTCGTTTATTTAAGGGTAATTATGTATTTCAAAACCAAGGGTATTTTAATGAGTGTCTGATACCAATTTGTTACTTTTGGCTTAAACTTAATTACCATGCTCATTATTGGAATCGCAGGTGGCACCGGATGTGGCAAAACTACTGTGGTCAAAAAGATAATCGAAGAACTGCCCCAAAATGAAGTTGTGGTCATTTCACAGGATTCATACTATCATGATCTGGCACATTTGACCAAAGAAGAACGCGGCAAAGTAAACTTTGACCATCCCAAATCAATTGATTTTGAATTGCTCATCAAACATTTGAGTTTATTGCGAGAGGGCAAAACCGTTGAGATACCTGTATATTCTTTTGTCGAAGAAACCCGTATGCCCGAAACGGTTACCACTGCACCCAAAAAAGTAATTATCGTAGAAGGTATTTTGGTTTTGAGCAACCCAAAATTGCGCAATCTTTTTGACATTAAAATTTATGTGCATGCCGATTCTGATGAACGATTGATAAGGCGCCTGCAAAGAGATATCAAGGAGCGTGGGCATGATTTTGAAAAAGTTTTGCACCGCTATCAAACCGCTGTAAAACCAATGCATTCCGAGTTTATTGAACCTTCAAAAGAATTTGCCGATATAATTATACCCAATAACCATTATAACACGGTTGCCATTGACATGGTAAGAACAATCATAAATGATAAACTGAATTAATCCATGGGTTGGAAGGAATTGAAACAAAAAAAATGGTTTCGTTTGATGACCAACACTTATGTACTGGTGCTGACCCTATTCGTCATATGGATGGCTTTTTTTGATACCAACTCATTGTTGATACATCTAGAATTAAGACGTGAAATCAAAAAGCTGGAGCAGCAAAAGGAGTTTTTACAAAGTGAAATACAAAAGGACAAGAAAATATTAGATCAACTATCTTCAGAAGAGGCATTGGAAAAATTTGCCCGTGAAGAATATTATATGAAAAAAGACAATGAAGAGATTTTTTTGATTGAATATGAAGACAGTATAAAAAAGAAAAAAGACAACAAAAAAAATTAACATCCAATGGCAAATAAATCGCTTTTTGAGGATTTCAAGGCTGTATCGGCCAAAGAATGGAAGCAAAAGATACAGTATGATCTCAAGGGAGCCGATTATAATGAAACCCTTATTTGGGAATCTTTGGAAGGCATTCATGTAAAGCCCTTTTATTCTGCCGAAGATTCACAGAACACGCACAGTTTTGATTTGCCTAAATATCACACTTGGCAAATAGGCCATCCTATTTATACCGCAAATCTAGATAAAGCCAATCGTAAAGCCATAGCTGTTTTGAACAGCGGGGTACAATCCCTCCTCTTCAAGATACCCAAGGCAATTACATCATGGCAATCGTTACTTCGAGATATTGACTTAAAGCAAACGAGCCTTCACTTTAGTTTTGAACACCTCGATATGAAGACCATTCGTTCACTTATGGATTTTATAGGGGATGATGAAATAGAGATTTTTCTCAACATTGATATTTTAGGCAATTGAACCGTACCGGCAATTGGTACAAGAGCCTTAAAGAAGACCATGCATTGCTTTCTGAAATCGCAAATTTCTGCAAAGAAAAAAAAGGGGTTCATCTATTAAGTGTTGATATGGGGCTTTACCAAAATTCTGGAGCAAATATGGTACAGCAACTGGCCTATGGTTTGGCTCACGGCAATGAATATTTAAACCACCTTGAGAAAAAAAACCTTCCTATACCCACAATCATTCAATTCAAGGTTGCGGTAGGAAGCAATTATTTTTTTGAAATAGCCAAATTAAAGGCTCTACGCTGGTTATGGCAGAGTTTGGGCAGGGTCTATGACCATAAAATTGATTGTCATATTTTGGCCATACCCAGTAAGCGCAATAAAACGCTTTACGACTATAACGTAAATATGCTGCGCACAACTTCGGAATGTATGTCGGCTGTATTGGGCGGCGCGAATACAATAATCAATCTTCCCTATGATGCCCTTTATAACAAAGAGAATGAATTTGGCGACCGCATAGCTCGCAACCAGCTACTATTACTTAAAGAAGAAAGCTATTTTGACCAAGGTGTTCACGCCGCCAATGGCACCTATTATTTAGAGGCCTTAACCAACCAATTGGCCGAAAAAGCCCTACTACTCTTTAAACAAATAGAAGCTTCTGGGGGTTTTTACAAACAGATCAAAGAGGGTGTCATCCAAAAGAAAATTAAAGAAAGTGCGAAGAAAGAACAGCAAAAATTTGATAGTGGCGAATTGATTTTGTTGGGGACCAATAAATTTCAAAACAAAGGAGATAAGATGAAAGAAAATTTACATTTGTTTCCCTTTGTGAAAACCGAAAAGCGGAAAACGCTTATTGAACCCATTATAGAAAACCGTTTGGCAGAGGCTCTTGAAAAAATAAGATTGGACAATGAATAGAAAGGATATTCAAAACCTTGAATTATACTCAGAGGCAAACAAGGCCAAAGATCCTATTTTGGAACATCAATCCTTTGCAGCGGGCATCCCTCCTTTTTTGCGCGGTCCCTACTCGACCATGTACGTTCGTCGGCCGTGGACCATTAGGCAATATGCCGGTTTTTCTACAGCCGAAGAAAGCAACGCCTTTTATAGAAGAAATTTAGAGGCAGGACAAAAAGGTCTTTCGGTGGCTTTTGACCTACCTACCCATAGAGGATACGATAGCGATAATGAAAGGGTTGTTGGTGATGTTGGAAAAGCTGGTGTGGCCATCGATTCTGTTGAAGACATGAAGATTCTTTTTGATGGTATACCCCTTGACAAAATGTCGGTTTCGATGACAATGAATGGGGCGGTTCTACCCATTATGGCTTTTTATATAGTGGCTGCGCTCGAACAAGGTGTTGAACTAGAGCAACTTTCGGGCACTATTCAAAATGATATTTTAAAGGAATTCATGGTGCGCAACACCTACATCTATCCGCCAACGCCATCCATGCAATTGATTGCCGACATTTTCGAATTTGCCAGTCAAAAAATGCCCAAATTCAACAGTATAAGTATTTCTGGGTATCATATGCATGAAGCTGGGGCACCAGCCGCGTTGGAAGTAGCTTATACTCTGGCCGATGGCATTGAATATATTAGAACAGGTTTAAAAGCTGGACTTAAAATTGATGAATTTGCCCCTCGCCTATCATTTTTCTGGGGAATTGGCATGAATCATTTTACCGAAATTGCGAAAATGAGAGCTGCCCGCATGCTATGGGCAAAATTGGTAAAAGATTTCCAACCAGAAAATGAGAAATCGTTAATGCTGAGAACCCATAGCCAAACGAGTGGATGGAGCCTTACCGAACAAGACCCATTTAATAATGTTGCGCGAACTACCATTGAAGCCATGGCTGCGGTTTTTGGCGGCACTCAAAGTCTTCATACCAACGCTTTGGATGAGGCCATAGCCTTACCAACCGATTTTTCGGCACGCATTGCTCGAAATACACAATTATACCTGCAATTGGAAACCCAGGTAACTAAAACCGTTGATCCTTGGGCTGGTAGTCATTATGTAGAAGAGCTAACCAAGAAAATAGCTGACGAGGCTTGGCGATTGATCGGCGAGGTAGAATCGTTGGGCGGAATGACCAAAGCGATTGAAGAAGGCATCCCCAAATTGCGAATTGAAGAAGCCGCGGCCACAAAACAAGCAAGATTGGATAGTGGCCAAGAAGTTCTTGTAGGAGTCAATAAATACGTGTTGGAAGATGAAGACGATCTCCAGATTTTGGAAGTGGACAATCAAAAGGTACGCAAACAACAATTGGAACGATTGGCGCACATACGTCGAACCAGAAATGAGGGAGCGGTAAAAATAGCCCTTAAAAATCTCACAGAATCGGCCGAAAACAAATCAAAAGGAAAGCAAAGTGAAAATTTACTAGCTTTAGCAGTAGTTGCAGCGAAAGAACGTGCCACCCTTGGTGAAATTAGTGATGCACTAGAAAAAACCTATGGGCGTTATCACGCTAAAATTCAATCAGTCAGCGGAGTGTACTCAAAAGAAATCAAAAACGACGAAAGTTTTAAAAAAGCCCAACAATTAGCCAATTCCTTTGCCAAATCTGAAGGACGCAGACCTCGGATAATGGTAGCCAAGATGGGTCAGGACGGTCATGATCGAGGGGCCAAAGTGGTTGCCACTAGTTATGCAGACCTAGGTTTTGATGTTGATATAGGGCCATTGTTTCAGACTCCGGCCGAAGTTGCCAAACAAGCTGTTGAAAATGATGTCCACGTTTTGGGCATTTCCTCATTGGCCGGTGGCCACAAAACATTGGTACCCCAAGTGGTCACTGAATTAAAAAAATACAATAGGGAAGATATTTTGATAATTGTAGGTGGTGTCATTCCAAAGCAGGATTATGCTTTTCTACATAAGGCGGGGGCAATTGCTGTTTTTGGTCCTGGCACCAAAATTAGTGATACCGCCATAGAAATATTGCAAATTTTGATAGACTAGGTTCATAAAGAAGAGGAGGCGCATATCCATTGCCCAAAGTTTAACGCTCTTTAACGGCAGTTGCTTTATTTATTCACTTTGTGTTAACAAATTACATTTTCTAGCGTTGTAATTAATCGTATTTTTACCCCTTAACTTAATGTATTGGATGGGTAGGACAATTGCTATTGCAAATCAAAAAGGAGGAGTTGGTAAAACAACCACGACAGTGAATTTAGCTGCTTCGCTGGGCGTATTGGAGAAGAAGGTGTTATTGATTGATGCAGACCCACAAGCAAATGCCACTTCAGGCTTGGGCATTGATGTGGATAAAGTAGAAAGAGGAACTTATCAGCTTTTGGAACATACCCTGACCGCAAAAGAAACCATCATTAGTACTGATTCACCCAATGTAGACCTTATACCGTCACATATAGATTTAGTGGCCATTGAAATTGAATTGGTCGATAAGGACAATCGAGAATACATGATGAAAGAGGCCTTAAAAGGACTCAATGATGACTATGATTACATTCTTATAGATTGTGCGCCATCACTTGGGCTCTTGACTTTAAATGCCCTTACTGCCGCCGATTCGGTCATGATTCCCATTCAATGTGAATATTTTGCCTTGGAAGGTCTAGGAAAATTATTGAATACAGTAAAAAGTGTTCAAAAAATCCACAACCCAGATTTAGATATTGAAGGTATGCTTTTGACCATGTACGATTCTAGATTGCGCCTTTCAAATCAAGTTGTGGAAGAAGTGAAAAAGCATTTTGCCGATATGGTCTTTGATACCATCATTCAGCGTAATGTAAAGTTGGGCGAAGCACCAAGTTACGGTGAAAGCATTATAAAATATGACGCCAGCAGCAAAGGTGCTGCCAATTACCTGAATTTGGCGAACGAGATCCTGAAAAAAAACAAAGCGAAAGTGTAGATGGCCAAGGCAACCAAAAAACAAGCCCTGGGCAGAGGACTATCCGCCCTTTTAAAGGACCCTGACAATGATATTAAATCGGTTTCAGACAAGAATGCCGATAAGGTTATAGGCAGTGTGGTTGAATTGGAGATCAGTTCCATTGAAATGAACCCTTTTCAGCCGCGTTCCAATTTCAATGACGAGAATTTAAAGGAATTGGCCAGTTCAATCCGTGAATTGGGCATTATACAACCCATCACCGTACGTAAACTTGGTTACAACAAGTTTCAATTGGTATCGGGCGAACGCCGATATCGCGCCTCTAAAATGGTGGGGCTAGAAACAGTACCGGCTTATATTCGTATTGCCAACGACCAAGAATCATTGGAAATGGCCTTGGTGGAGAACATTCAACGCCAAGATTTAGATCCGATTGAAATTGCACTCTCTTACCAGCGGTTAATTGATGAAATACAAATTACCCAAGAAAAATTAAGTGACAGAGTAGGTAAAAAAAGGTCGACCATAGCAAATTATCTAAGACTATTAAAGTTGCATCCGATCATTCAAACCGGCATGCGTGATGGTTTTATAAGTATGGGCCACGGCCGAGCGCTCATCAATATAGAAAAGAACAAAGACCAAATCGCCATTTATGAAAAAGTGGTTTCCAATAACTTATCGGTGCGCGAAACCGAGCGTCTCGTAAAGGCCTATAAAGATGGTGAGAGCAAATCAGTACCAACCTCCGTCAAGAAAGAGAGCAGCGAATTGCCCGACTACATAAGCGAACATATCGATGCGATAAGGTCAAATTTGGCCACTAAGGTAGGCATCTCTGCATCGAAATCTGGAAAGGGTAAAATCGTGATACCTTTTAATTCGAAGGAAGAATTTCATCGTATCAAAAAAATCCTGACAGGTGAATAATATTAGATTCATCTTTGTATTCTTATTATTCATTGGCCATATTTCAATGGCCCAAGAAAAGCCTAAGGCACAAGAGGACAAGGTTTTGGATTCACTCAAGACAGATTTGAATCAACAGGGTGTGATTGTTCAAGAGGTTACATTTGAAAAAAAAGAAATTGATCCATTGGGACCGAGCCAAGCCGCGTTTTACTCCGCTGTTTTGCCCGGCTTGGGCCAAATTTATAACAAAAGATATTGGAAAGCACCCATTGTTTGGGGCGCCTTAGGTATTGGAATCTACACTTTCACCATCAATAATAACGAGTATAATCGCTATAGAGATGCGTTCAAAAGAAGAAAGGCTGGTTTTACGGACGATGAATTCTACGATTTGGGTGAACCCACTCCCAATAAAACTTCTCCAGATGTTTCTGACACTGCCCTGCAAGATGCGCAGGAACAGGCGCAGCAAAATAGGGATTTGGCCCTTTTGATAACTATTGGCCTTTACGCACTAAATATCATTGACGCCAACGTAGACGCCCATTTGAAGCAATTTAATGTGGATGATAAGTTGGCCATTGATTTTAGGCCCTATTTAGATATGAACAGTGTTACCAATGACCCCAATTATGGTTTGGCATTAACGGTTAAATTCTAAGGTATGAAGATAGCCCTCTTTGGTTATGGTAAAATGGGACATATGCTCGAAAAAGTAGCATTGGCAAGGGGCCATCAAATTGTTGCAAAAATTGATTTGGACTGCCCTGAAGTGGATTTTGGTCTAATTGACGTTGCTATTGATTTTAGTACTCCAGATGCAGCCTTTGACAATATAATTCAATGTTTCGAAAATAAAGTACCCGTTATCTCTGGCACAACCGGGTGGTTATCAAAATATGACGAAGCTGTAGCAAGTTGTAATCAACATAAAGGTGCATTTATTTATGCCTCAAATTTTAGTTTAGGTGTTAATCTCTTCTTTGAATTGAATAAGCAATTGGCAAAAATGATGGCAGGTCTCCCTGACTATAAAATTGCGATGGAGGAAATCCACCACACCCAAAAGTTGGATGCCCCTAGTGGTACAGCCATCACCTTGGCGCAGGGTATCATTGACCATTCAGCCTATTCCAATTGGACCATGGATGATGCAAATGCCAATGAAATAAAAATATCGTCCATTAGAGAAGGACAAATTCCCGGAACCCATAGCATTAATTACAATAGCGCAGTTGATTCCATCGAAATCAAACATACGGCTCACAATCGTGAGGGATTTGCTCTAGGTGCTATGATAGCAGCAGAGTTTGTGCACGGGAAAATTGGGGTATTCACAATGAAAGATGTGTTAAATCTATAAGAAAGGGTAACAGAGACGGTTAATTGAAGTCTAAGAAAGAAAAACAATTATGAACGGTACACAATGGATCATTTTCATACTCATTGTTCAGGTAATTCACTTTTTAGGTACTTGGAAGCTCTATGTAAAGGCTGGCAGAAAAGCTTGGGAAGCGGCCATCCCAGTCTATAACGCGATAGTCTTAATGCAAATAATAAACAGACCCAAATGGTGGGTACTTTTATTGTTCATACCCATAATCAACTTGCTCATGTTCCCAGTGGTTTGGGTGGAGACCATTCGCAGTTTTGGCAAGAATAAATTGATTGACACATGGCTGGTATTGCTAACCCTTGGATTTTATACCTACTATATCAATTATGCTACAGATGTAGCTTACATAAAAGACCGAAGTCTTAAACCAAGAACAGGCCTGGGCGAGTGGGTAAGCTCCATAGTGTTCGCCATAGTGGCAGCCACCTTGGTACACACTTATTTTATTCAGCCCTATGTCATACCCACGGGCTCCTTGGAGCGTACCTTGCGCATTGGTGACTTTTTGTTTGTGAGCAAATTTCATTACGGTGCCAGAACACCCATGACAGCAATTGCCGCACCCATGGTTCATGATACTTTGCCGATATTGAAGACTAAGTCCTATCTTTCGAAACCACAAATACCTTACTTCCGTCTTCCAGGTTTTCAAAAGGTGAAAAAAAATGACATTGTGGTCTTTAGTTGGCCTGCCGATACTGTAAGACAATTCTTTGTAGCAGAAAAAGGAGTCAAAAAGCCTATTGACAAAAAATCAAATTATGTAAAACGCTGTGTGGGCACACCAGGAGATTCACTTGAAATTATCAATGGCAAGGTACACATTAACAGTAAGCCATTACAACTATCCGACAGGGCGAAAGTCATGTTCAACTATACTGTCTATGCACAAAAAGGAGTTTCAAGCAGACTTTTGAAAGAGGTGGGCGCTTCGGATTACACGCGCAAATATGTACCTACCGGCATAACCCAAAATCAAGTAAATGTGCTCCGAGCCAATGGTTATGCAGTTGGTAATGATGAAGCTGGCAAACCTGCCATTTATACTGACGAACGAGGCCTCGCCACAGATTTTATACGCCAATTAAGGCTTTCCCTTAAGGAAGAAACCCCAAGAATGCGTATCGCCAATTTGACCGACGAAATGGTGAACGCGCTAAAACAATCACAGGCGATTGATTCAGTGGTTCTTCAAGTTGAGCCCAAGGGTACGGCTGGCTATAATATATTTCCTCAAAGTCCGGACTACACTTGGAACAACGATAATTTTGGGCCGATTTACCTACCCGAAGAAGGTAAAACCATTGCTTTAAACACAAAAAATTTACCCCTCTACAAAAAAATAATCAAAGACTATGAGGGAAATTCAGTTATGGTAAAAGGCAATCAGGTCTTGATCAACGGTGAGGTGACAAATACCTATACCTTTAAACAGGACTATTATTGGATGATGGGAGACAATCGAGATCATTCGGAAGACAGTAGAACTTGGGGGTATGTGCCCGCCAATCATATAGTGGGCAAGCCCGTTTTTATTTGGTTGAGTTTTGATAATTTTCAAGATGGCATCAAGTTTAATGAAAAATTGAGATGGGATAGAATTTTCACCACCGTGGGGGGTAACGGTGAACCGGTTTCTTATTTTAAATACTTTTTAATGGCTTTGGCCGCTTGGTTCATTTTCGATTTCTTTAGAAAAAAACGAGCTAATAAAAGTTTGAAAAATTAAATTGAAGGCTTTACTCCATCCTACGTACTTCCCCAATATTGCCACAATGGCCGTATTGATCAAGTATGAGGCCTATTGGGAAACCCATGATAATTTTCAAAAACAGACCCATAGGAACCGCACCCATATTTGTACCGATATTGGCAAGCATTTATTAACCATCCCAATTCAACATGTTGGTGGTTCACAAGGCCGTCAGAAAACGAGGGATGTAAAGTTGGACAATAGCGGAAATTGGCAAAGACAGCACTGGCGCACATTGCAGACAGCCTACCGTACCTCAGCTTTTTTTGAATATTATGAAGATGAACTGGCTCCGCTCTTCCATCGAGAATTCAAATTTTTATTGGATCTTAATTTAAATACTATTGCTTTTTTGACCGAAGCCACTGGGGTTCAAAATCCTGAAGGTACTACAGCAACCTATCAAAAAGATTGGGGTGAAGGCTTGGATTGCCGCTTTTTGGTTAATGCCAAAAAAATTATTGAACTTGAACAACCGCCCTATTTTCAAGTGTTTGGTGACCGACATGGTTTTGTTAAGAATACAAGTACCTTGGATGTACTATTTAATCAAGGCCCGTCGACGGTGGACTATCTGTCTGCGCTACAATTATCATTCAAAGATGCTTAGGGTCACCTTACATTACGGTATTCACTTTATTTTGCCCATTATCATCGGTTTTCTTTTTTTCAAAAAGAATAGGGGCATTATCATTTTGATTTTATTGGCCGGTATTAGCATTGATGTAGACCATTTATTGGCAAGTCCTATTTTTAACCCAAATCGCTGCAGTATTGGCTTTCATCCATTGCATGGTTATTTGGCCATAGGGCTTTATCTGTTGCTTTTTGCCATTAAAAAAACCAGGGTGATAGGACTTGCACTTTGTCTGCACATTATGGCCGATTTGGTCGATTGTTTTTTGTTACGGCTTAATTTTTAGTGTTGCCATTACCGGATAATGGTCGGACAATCGCTCTTTGAAATTCGTGTGTTTGATGACCTCAAATGAATCGTCTGTTAATATATAATCTATGCGCACTGGCAGTCCTTTAAGATCGTAAGTTTTTCCAAATCCTGACCCAGCCTCAAGAAATGAGTCATGATATCCATTTTTGACCAATCGATATACGTTGGAAAATTGGGTGTTGTTGAAATCACCACTAATCAAAATTTTATTCGAGGTTTTTGAATTATGTTCTTTTATATAC
>JABDND010000187.1 GCA_013001145.1 Croceitalea sp.
ATCTTTAACTGTCTCATCTAAATTTTCTCCTCAATTTAAGTTCTAGAGTACATACTCATATACTTATACGTAATAAAACGCAAAAAGTTACAATTTGTTAAATTTTATTTCATTTATTTTTTGTAAACGAAAAAACCCTTGCACAAATTCAATAGCACAAGGGTTATTCAAATTATTGAATACAAGAGAATATTTAGTCCCTTCTCGGTTTTCTATCTCTATCACCACCGCGACGGCGATCACCACCTCTACGGTCACCACCACGATCATTTCTTGGTGGTCGTTCCACATAACCTTCCGGTTTGGGCAATAAGGCTTTTCTGGAAACTTTTTCTTTGCGCGTTCTGGGATCAAGGCCAAAGTATTTTACATCAAACACATCGCCCATATTGACCACATCACTCACTTTTTCTGTTCTTTCCCATGCCAATTCTGAAACATGAAGCAGTACTTCGTTACCTGGAGCATCAACATATTCAACCACAGCACCAAAATCGAGCATTTTAATGACTTTTACCTCATATACACTGCCCACTTCTGGTTTGAACATGAGTGACTCTATTCTAGCGATCACTTCGTCTATACCTGCTTGATCGGTACCCAAAATCTCAACAATACCTTCTTCGGTATCTGGATCTTCATTGATGACAATTGTGGTATTGGTCTCTTTTTGCATCTCTTGAATGACTTTTCCTCCAGAACCAATGACAGCACCAATATATTCCCCAGGAATGATTTTGGTAACAATTTTTGGTGCATAAGACTTCACATCGGCCTTAGGAGCCGCGATTGTTTCTGTCAGTTTGTCAAGAATATGCAACCTGCCATCTCTAGCTTGTTTTAAAGCTTTAACCAATATTTCGTATGAAAGACCTTTTACCTTAATATCCATTTGGCAAGCAGTAATACCATCTGCCGTACCGGTGACCTTGAAGTCCATATCACCCAAGTGATCTTCATCACCCAATATATCGGAGAGCACGGCATATTTGCCAGTTTCCAAATCGGTGATCAAGCCCATGGCTATACCTGAAACTGGTTTTTTCAATTGTACCCCGGCATCCATAAGTGCCATAGTACCCGAGCAAACGGTCGCCATAGAAGAAGATCCATTTGATTCCAGTACTTCAGAAACCACACGAACAGTGTAAGGACAATCTTCGGGTATCATACCTTTAAGTGCTCTTTGCGCTAAATTACCATGCCCTACTTCACGTCTTGAAGTTCCACGAATGGGTCGCGCTTCACCAGTTGAAAAAGGAGGGAAATTATAGTGAAGATAAAAAGTTTCTTCACCTTCATAAGAAGGCATATCAATTTTGTTGGCTTCCCTTGAGGTACCCAAAGTAACTGTTGCCAGCGCTTGAGTTTCACCTCTGGTAAAAATTGATGAACCATGTACAGAAGGTAGATAATCTATCTCACACCAAATAGGGCGAATCTCATCGGTTTTTCTACCATCCAATCTTAGGCCATCATTAAGGGTTAAATCTCTTACAGCGGCTTTTTCGGCTTTGTAGAAGTATTTGGAGACCAAATCGCCAAATTCTTCCATTTCTTCTTCAGTAAATGATGCTTTGACTTCTTCTTTGATAGCGTCAAAAGCAGCACTTCGCTCATGTTTGGCCGACCCGGCCTTGGCGATTGCATAGACTTTATCATAGGTAAGATCATGTATTTTTTTGGCCAATTCTTCATCTTCTCTTTCCGATTCGTACTCGCGAACCTCTTTTTTGCCAAAGGCCTCGGCCAATTTTATTTGCGCTTCACATTGAACCTTGATGTGTTCATGGGCAAACTTAATTGCTTCGACCATTTCTTCTTCAGAAATTTCACTCATTTCGCCTTCTACCATCATAACAGAATCTGCTGATGCACCAATGACCATATCAATATCAGACTCTGCCAACTGGGCACGTGTTGGGTTGATAACAAAATCACCGTTCACACGGCCAACGCGTACTTCTGAGATAGCACATTCAAAAGGAAAATCTGACAATTGAATTGCGGCCGATGCAGCTAAACCTGCCATGGCATCTGGCATGACTTCATCGTCATGGGACATTAACTGAATCATCACCTGTGTTTCAGCATGATAATCTTTAGGAAACAAAGGGCGTAGCACCCTATCAACCAAACGCATGGTCAATACTTCGCCGTCGCTGGGTCGCGCCTCACGCTTAAAAAAGCCACCTGGATAGCGCCCAGAAGCTGCAAATTTTTCGCGATAGTCTACCGTTAAGGGCAGAAAATCAACATCGCTTTGTTTGTAATTGGAGACAACGGTACATAGTAACATGCACTTGCCAGATTGTACTACAACAGAACCATGGGCCTGTTTCGCCAATTTTCCGGTTTCGATAGAGATTTCCCTACCATCACCTAGGTCTATGACCTCTCTAAAAGTTTTTGGAATCATAAAAATGTGTGTTGCCTTCTTATTGAAGGGCTTGTTGAACATTTGGTCTACCGCCTTCCTGACGGTCGGGTTGTGTGTTGTTGTGTTACATGTGCCTGGGCACTGACCAATGAAAAACCGAATGCAGCTTTTTGTTGCCCAAACCTATATTGAGTTTAGGACTTTTTGTAAATAAGGGGAAGCCAAGCTTGCCCTTAATACTATTTTCTAATACCCAATTCTTTAATTAAAGAACGGTATTTTTCAATATCCTTTTTCTTTAAATAGTCTAAAAGACTACGTCTTTTACCTACCAATCTAACCAAAGACCTTTCGGTATTATAATCTTTATGGTTCGCCTTTAAATGACCGGTCAAATGATTTATGCGATGTGTGAACAATGCAATTTGACCTTCCGTAGAACCTGTGTTCCCTTCAGAACCGCCGTGTTTCTTGAATATTTCGGCTTTTACTTCTTTTGTTAAATACATTCCAATATTTGTTTAAATGATTTTTATGTATCTGACTGTCTATCAATCAGGGCGCAAAGATAATTCTTTTTTCCAATACAAAAATACAATAGACAATTAAACCTTTGCGTTTGCTTTGAGTCATAAATGCAAACGTTAAAAAAAAGTTATCATGAAAAATGAATTTAGTATCAATGCAGTAAAAGGAGCCAAATGGTTAAGTATGGTCATTATAATGATGTTCATAGTTTCTTGTAGTAACGATGAGTCATCGTTGGATGAAGATACCAACGGGCAAACGGTAATTACGGCTACAGAATTACAATATAGTGACGAAGCCGAACAGATTTCTGAAGAAATTACGGTCATTGCCGAAGTAATTTATGCTGCCGACGAGATTTCGGCAAATTCAAAATCTGCTTTTGTCTCAGATTTTTTACCGGATTGCGTGACGATTACAACAGTGGTTACTGACACCACCAAAGAAAAAACAATTGATTTTGGTGCAGGTTGTGAATTGCCAAATGGTAATGTTTTGAGCGGAGTCATTCAAATGAACTATGCCAAAGACATGGAGCAAGCCACCAAAACCATCTCGGTTATGTTAGAGAACTTTACATTTAATGAAGTGGCTGTAGAAGGCAGTTCAGAAATTATTAGAATGCGATCAAATGAAGCCGGCAATCCACAGGGAACGGCAACCACGGCATACAGCGTAATTTGGCCCGATGGGGAAACCGCATCGTATTCAGGCACCAGAACCCGCGAGTGGATTGAAGGTTATGGCAGTAGCTTTTGGGGTGATAATGTATTTTTAATCACTGGTAGCGCCTCTTATACGAACAAATTGGGTAACACATATGCGAAAACTATTACCGAACCACTACGTAGAGAAATTGCCTGTAGGTTCATTGTTAGTGGCGTATTGGAGATTTCAAGAAATGAGAATACAGTAGATTTGGACTTTGGTGACGGCACTTGCGATGCCAAAGGAACTTTGATTTTTGAAGACGGAACGACCGAAGAAATATTTTTAAGGAGGTTTCTGAACAATTAATAAAAAAGCCCCGATTTAAATCGGGGCTTTTTTTATTTTCTAATAGGTTGATTTTTGATTAAATCAATATAAAGATTGACTTTTTCTTTTAAATCGCGGCGATGGCTAATAAAATCTAAAAAGCCGTGCTCTTTGACAAATTCTGCAGTTTGAAAGCCATCTGGTAAATCTTTTCCCACGGTGTCTTTGACAACCCTTGGCCCCGCAAAACCAATCAAAGCACCTGGTTCGGCAATATTGATATCTCCCAACATGGCATACGATGCTGTTGTACCCCCCGTAGTGGGATCGGTACATAATGAAATATAAGGAATATTGGCATCAGAAAGCTGTGCCAATTTTGCCGAGGTTTTGGCCAATTGCATCAATGAGAGTGCTGCTTCCATCATACGTGCACCACCAGATTTTGAAATCAATAAAAACGGCGCTTTTTTCTTAATGGCCAAATCAACAGCACGGGCAATTTTCTCACCGACCACACTACCCATTGATCCACCGATGAAACTAAAGTCCATACAGGCTACAACCAAATCCTTCCCTTTTGATTTTCCAATGGCAGTACGAATGGCATCGTTCAATCCCGTTTTTGCCTTGGCTGCCTTTAGGCGGTCAGCATACTTTTTGGTATCAACAAATTTAAGGGGGTCCTTAGAACTCAGCTTGGCATCGTGTTCCGTAAACTTATTATCATCAAACAAAATTTCAAAATACTCTTTACTGCCTATCCGTACATGATAATCATCTTCAGGACTTACATAAAAGTTTTTGGCAAGGTCTTCAGATTCCACAATTTTTCCTGTGGGAGACTTGTACCAAAGCCCTTTTGGGGTGTCCTTTTTCTCTGTGGTGGCAGTTTGTATTCCTTTTTCCTTTCTTTTGAACCAAGACGACATATTATGGAATTTTTAAATTAAAGCGTATTCACATTGTTTAAATCTTCAAATGCCTTTTTCAAGCGAGCGCTAAAAGTTTTTTCACCTTCTCGCAACCATACTCTCGGGTCATAGAATTTTTTGTTGGGAGAATCGGCACCATCTGGGTTGCCAATTTGTGTTTGCAGATATGCATTTTTATCTTGAATGTAATTTCGTACTCCACTTAAAAAGGCGTATTGTAGGTCGGTATCAATGTTCATTTTGACCACGCCATACCCAATGGCTTCCCGAATTTCTTCCAAGGTAGAGCCAGAACCGCCATGAAATACAAAATCAATATGGTTATGACCAACCCCGTATTTTTTAGATACGAACTCCTGTGAGTTCTTAAGTATCTTGGGTGTTAAGGTGACATTGCCAGGTTTGTACACACCATGAACATTGCCAAATGCAGCTGCTACGGTAAACTTTGGGCTAATTTTAGACAATTCTTCGTAAGCATAGGCCACTTCTTCAGGTTGTGTGTAAAGCTTTGAGCTGTCTACATCTGTATTGTCAACGCCGTCTTCTTCACCGCCTGTGACCCCTAATTCAATCTCTAGCGTCATATCCATTTTTGACATACGCCCTAAATATTTTTTGCATATTTCAATATTCTCTTCAATGGGCTCTTCCGATAAATCTATCATATGTGAACTATACAAAGATTTGCCCGTAGCATTAAAATGGGTTTCACTGGCATCCAATAAGCCATCGATCCAAGGCAATAGTTTTTTCGCACAATGGTCGGTATGCAAAATAACGGTTGCACCATACGCCTCGGCCATTTCGTGAACATGTTTGGCACCTGCAATACCACCTAAGATGGCCGATTTTTGACCATCGTTTGACAAGCCTTTGCCAGCGTTGAATTGAGCCCCACCATTTGAAAATTGAATGATTACGGGTGAGTTCAGCGCAGCAGCGGTTTCCATTACGGCATTGACTGTGTTTGAACCAATAACATTTACCGCCGGTAGGGCAAATCCTTTTTCTTTGGCGTATTTAAAAATTGCTTGGACTTCATCTCCGGTGGCTACACCAGGTTTAATATTGTGAGACATAGATATCGTTAGTTTGGTTATGAATTAGTAAACAAAAGTAATAAAATAATTCCCTTAGAATGGATAATTGATACCTATGTTAAATACCGCTTCTTTAAGATTGAAATTGGTGAACCATCTATCAGAGCCACTCAAGGCAGGGTTGTAGGTCTTGAATCCTGTATCCAATCGGATTACAAAATAGGTAAAATCATATCTAAGTCCAAAGCCAGTGCCCAAGGCCAAATCTTTTAACGAACTAAGTCCGTTAAAGGTGGCATCGGTATCGTCAACATTGTCAAAAACATTCCAAATGTTGCCTCCATCGGCAAAAAGTGCCCCTTTTACATCGCCCACAATGGGAAAACGATATTCAAGGTTGAGACCTATTTTAAAGTTAGCTTCATTAAAATCATTGATATTTTGGGTTCGGCCCGGGCCCAAAGAGTATACATTCCATGCCCTATTGTCATTGGAGCCACCTGCAAAATAACTACGTACAAATGGGATGTTATTTGAATTACCATATGGAACGGCCAGTCCGATAAAACTATGAAAGGCTATAACATTGGTATTGGACACTTTCCAATGTTTAATATAATCAAATTCACCCTTTACAAATTGGGAGAAGGGAACTCCAAATACAAGATCTTGGCCATTATCATTTCTTTCAAAGTCTATGAGTCCCGTCATCGCAGACAATAAATTACCGGCACTTTCCAATCGGATACGGTATTGAAAAAATGTATCATCACTGATTCCCTGCCTGTTGTTTTTTTGATATGTAAAATTTGAACTAAAGATGAGGTTATTACTGGTCAACCTATCACGACGTTCTTCTATGCTGCGCACTTCACTAAGATCTTCGGCATTTAAAGCTTGTCCCTCATTTAATAGTGCGTTGGTGAACCCTGCGGTACCATTTGGGATGATAAGCCTCAAATTTGTTGTGTCGCTGGGCGTTGGCTCATAGAAATCGGCAAAATCTGGGTTATTTACATAATCATCTGCAATTTCATCTAAATTGGCATAAGTGTTATTGTAGACTCTAAAAAAATCGTTAGGATCAGTGTTTCTTACGAACTCAATATTAAATAGTTCAAAAGTGTTTTTTCGAAAATTGGTCGGTGACCAGTTGTATGATAATACCGAATTGAGCGATTGCCGATCTAGCCCAATATTTTGTTGAAAACTGGTACCGGCGGATAACCTCGTTTGCGGTAACATATAATAAGGGATGACCCTTTCTGTACTGAATGGCAACCAGATACGTGGAAAAGTAAGGTTAATGTCACCGCCTAATTCTGATGTAAAAGTTTCATCGGAAGAATTATCACTCAAAAAACCAATGGCACCTCTTGCAGATAAGCTTAGAGTCTCTGCCCCTCCAAAAACATTACGTGTTATGACAGAAGCACTAAAAGCCGTGCCCAATAGCTGCAGGTTGGAACGCGTGATGTCAAAATCCAAACTCAAGGAGTATTTTGGTCGCGAAGCCAAATAGATATTTGAAATGAGTTGCGTTCTTGTACTGTCCGAGATGAATTCAATATTGGGGTATTTGAAGGTATTGAGGTTGGTGATTTGACGATTGGTGCGCACATAGTCCAAATCGCGATATATACTGTCCTTTTCAAAGAAAATGGCATCGGTGATTGCCTTGGGCCGATATTTTAACTTGTCTTTATAAAAAATGGTATAATTCTGATATTCAATGGACTCCAACGAATCTTTGTTGTCATCAAATTGGTAATCGGCATATATGTTTATTTTTTTGAAGCGATTTACACGGTAGCGGTAAGTAGTAAGGCTATCATTGGCTGCATTCAAATTTTTAATGATCAATTGAACCGCCATCTTTTGGTCATCGCCAACTAGGGTGGTGTCCCTCAGCACATCATAACTTATGGAGCTTTCTTGAAAATTGTAGATACCTGTATTTCTAAAAAGCGATGTTAATCGCTCTTGCTCGCCATTAAATTTACTTAGGTCAAATTTTTCTCCTACTTTGACCAATGAATTTGATTTGCTTTTTTCATAGATGGAATCCAACTCTTGAGAGCTGATTTTATGTGATAATGAGTCTATGATATATGGTTTGCCCAAATTCACCTCATATTCCAGTTCGGCCCTTTTTTTGCGCTTGGTGGGCACTATGGTATAGTCGGCAGTGTTATTAAAATACCCCTTGCTGCCGTAATAAGACTGTAATCTGTCAATGGTTTTTCTGGTTCTGGAAGTATCTATAATGGCTGGGGGCTCGCCAATTCTTTTAAAAAGATTGCTATAACCGCTTACTATAAACGATTCTCCCAAACGTTTAACCTGTTTTTCAGACAACAACTTATTAAGTCTTTGTTCCCTTTTATCTTTTTTTGAAAGCCATGCCTGAAAGGAGGAATCAGGATTTTCTTTGGCCAAATTATAAAGGTTCAAACGTAAGGGATAACCAAACAAATTACTGTTTGGTTTTTGTGCGATCAGACTATTAATGTCCTCATCAACAATTTTCTCCCCATCCGCATAAATGGTGTTTTTGGTTAACAAGTACTCATCTTCGCCTACTTTTTTAAGGGCATTGCATGATGCCAAGGCAATAATTGCTAATAATAAACCTATTTTTGCCCTATATTTTTTCAGCACTGAGCGATATTTCTTGTTGATCAAAATTACATGATTTCATATGGTTGGCAAAAACCACTTAAAACTGATTAAGAGTTTACATCAAAAAAAATACCGAAATCAGCATCAACTCTTTTTTGTTGAGGGATTAAAGGCGGTCAAAGAACTGCTGAATTCCAATATCGATTGCCATACTTTGTTTGTTACCCAGGCGCATATAGATCAGTTTAAATCATATGATGTGCTGCTTATAACAGAATCAGAATTACAAAAAATAAGTGCTTTAAAATCGGCAAACGGTGTTTTGGGAGTGTTTCATATTCCAAAACCCGATCCAATACAGAAAAATGACTGGATTTT
>JABDND010000139.1 GCA_013001145.1 Croceitalea sp.
TAATATTCTTGAAGTGTATGAAAAAGTCTATGAATTGTGCAAAGCACTTCGTAAAAGGCCCAGACCCATGCTTTTAGAGTTTAAAACCTTTAGAATGAGGGGGCACGAAGAGGCCAGTGGCACCAAATATGTGCCCGATAAATTGATGAAGCAATGGGCGGAAAAAGACCCTATCAGCAATTACGAGGCATGGCTATTGGAAGAGGGTGTGATTACAGATGGCGATATCGAGCAATTTAAGCAGGACATTTCCGAAGAAATTAATACAAGTTTGGATGAGGCCTTTAATGAGCCCATCATTCAATCAAATGAAATAGATGAGTTAAATGATGTGTACCATCAATTTGTATATGAAGAAGTTACATCAAAAGAAAAAATTAAAAATATTCGTCTGGTCGACGCGATTTCCGAAGGTCTTGGTCAAGCTATGGAGCACCACAATGAATTGATCATTATGG
Organism: Croceitalea sp.; assembly: GCA_013001145.1. GTDB lineage: Bacteria > Bacteroidota > Bacteroidia > Flavobacteriales > Flavobacteriaceae > Croceitalea. The sequence goes on from JABDND010000139.1 coordinate 459, forward strand.
GTCAAGATGTGGCCGATTATGGTGGTGTCTTTAAGATCACTGAAGGTTTTGTAGAGCGATTTGGGCGCAGCAGGGTGCGTAACACCCCCATTTGCGAATCGGCCATAGTCTCCGCCGCCATGGGCCTTTCCATCAACGGAATGAAAGCGGTTGTCGAAATGCAATTTGCCGATTTTGTGAGTTCTGGTTTTAATCCGGTCGTCAATTATTTGGCCAAAACCAATTACCGTTGGGGGCAAAAGGCCGATGTGGTCATACGGATGCCCTGTGGTGGCGGTGTCGGGGCAGGGCCTTTTCATTCGCAGACCAACGAGGCTTGGTTCACCAAAACTCCCGGACTTAAAGTGGCCTACCCGGCATTTCCCTATGATGCCAAAGGATTGTTGACCACGGCCATTGAAGACCCTAATCCTGTAATGTTTTTTGAGCACAAAGGCCTATATCGCAGCGTTTATGGCGATGTTCCCGAAGATTACTACACCCTACCATTTGGTAAAGCAAGCATTCTGCGCGAAGGTGACCAAATAACCATTGTGAGTTTTGGCGCAGGAATCCATTGGGCAATGGAAACCCTAGACCGGCATGCTGAAATTCGTGCCGATTTGATTGATTTGCGCACTTTACAACCCTTGGACTTTGAAACGATATTTGAGTCGGTTAAAAAAACGGGCAAATTGATTATTCTTCAAGAGGACACCCTCTTTGGTGGTGTTGCGAGTGATGTTTTGTCGATGGTAATGGAAAATTGCTTCGAATTTTTGGATGCGCCGATAAAAAGGGTAGGTAGTCTGGAAACACCTGTTCCCTTTGCCAAATCGCTTGAAGAGCTATTTCTGCCCAAAAAACGATTTGAAGAAAGTCTTTTGGAATTGCTTCGTTATTGAAGTCATTTTGCAAGGAAACCGCTAACTTTCCACAATGACAGATTTTGATGTGATCATACTTGGTGGGGGCTTGGCTGGACTTACGGCTGCATTGCACCTCTCAAAGACTCAAAAGCGAGTATTGGTCATTGAAAAGAACCCCTATCCCAATCATAAAGTCTGCGGAGAGTATGTGTCCAATGAAGTGCGCCCATATCTCGAGTCGTTAGGGGTAGGTCTTGATGCAGCTGGAGTGGTGCCCATCAAGCGTATGCAATTGACCACTGTGCGTGGTCACGAGATAGTCACCAAACTACCCCTTGGAGGTTTCGGTATAAGTCGGTATTCATTTGATCATTTACTGTATGAGCATGCCGTGGACAATGGGACAATCTTCCAATTTGACACTGCGCTTGAATGTACCTTAAAAAATGGGACTTTTCATGTAAAAACAGCTTCGATGAAAAGCTATAGTTCTAAGATGGTAATCGGTGCCTATGGCAAGCGTTCCAACTTTGACAAACAGATGCAACGGCCCTTTATGAACCAACAATCACCGTGGCTTGGAGTAAAGGAACACTATGAATATGATGAATTTCCAGATGACCTGGTTGCGCTTCATGCCTTTCCAGGGGGCTATGGTGGCCTGTCTAAAATCGAGAATGGCCAAATCAACTTTTGTTACTTGGCCACCTATGACAGTTTTAAAAAACACAAGGATGTAGCCCAATATAATCGCGAAAATGTGGCGAAAAACCCATTTTTAAACGAGTTTTTGAACAAGGCAAAACCGGTCTTTGAGAAGCCGCTAAGCATTGCACAAATTAGCTTTGCGTCAAAAAATCCGGTCGAAGAGCATATGCTCATGTGCGGAGACAGTGCTGGTTTAATTCATCCCCTTTGTGGCAATGGTATGGCCATGGCGATAATGGGCGCAAGACTGGCAGCATTGACAACCCTTGATTATTTAAACGGCAAAATGGGACAAGCCGACTTTGAAACCAAGTATCAAAACTTGTGGAAACATGAATTTCAAGAGCGTCTTGCCATGGGTAGGCGCATTCAAAGTCTGTTGATGCGTCCATGGCTTGCCGAGTTAGGAATGAACACCATAGCGCGATCGGAAACTTTGTTGCAGGGCATTATTCGGCGTACCCATGGAAAGCCTATCTTGGTATGATGGAATTTAGGGAACGTAGCAATGCAAAAGAATTGATGGACGATCCCCATATGGATCCCAAACTGTTCAAAGAAGCCTTTAAAGACATCAATCGGTGCAACAATTTGTTGGGCGGCTATCAAATTACCATCGATGCTGTTATGAAATTGATAAAAACGACTCCCAAAAAATCGTATACGATTTTAGATGTGGGCTGTGCGGATGGCGCAATGCTTCGAAAAGTCGCGGACGCACTCAAAAAAGAAGAAATAGACTGTAAGCTCACCGGGATTGATGTAAAAGGGGAAATCCTTATGATAGCGACCCAATTATCTTCGTCTTATGACAATATTGATTATGTGCAAGGCGACCTTTTTGACACAAGCTTGCCTTTGCAATGCGATATCTTGTTATGTACCCTGACATTGCATCATTTTACCGACGAACAAATACATTGCTTTGCAAAAAGATTTGCTGATCTGGCCAAAATAGGTGTCGTCATCAATGATTTGCATCGATCTAAAATCGCCTATGTACTTTTTAATTTATTCAGTATCTTTTTCATCAAAACACGCATCGGTAAATTGGACGGTTTGGTCTCCATTGCCCGCGGCTTCACTAAAAACAATTTAAAGGCTTTTGCAAAACAACTGCCCAAGTATAGGCACAGCATACAATGGAAATGGGCTTTTCGGTATGTATGGATTATAAAACCCGCCCCAATAAACTAAATCAATGAACGAAGTAACCATTGCCGCGGTGAGCAAGGCATTGCCTCCTTTTTGCAGAAATACCCACGATATCATTCCGTTCGTAGAAATGTGGTTGTCAGGGCAAGATGAGCGCTTTCGGCGCAAAGTGGTCAAGATATTTGAAGGGGCCGGGGTCGACAAGCGTTACGGAATTATGGATATCGATGAAGTCTTTAACGCAACTTCTTTTGAAGATAGAAACAATATCTATGTGCGTGAAATGAAAAAATTGGGTACGCAAGTACTTCAAAATGCACTGGCCAAAAGTGAGTGGGAGGCAGATTCACTGGATTTCATTATTACGGTGAGTTGCACGGGCATTATGATACCTTCATTGGATGCTTATATTATCAACGAATTAAATCTTAGGCAAGACATCGTGCGTTTACCGGTTACTGAAATGGGTTGTGCCGCTGGTGTATCTGGATTGATTTATGCTTCCAATTTCTTGAAAAGCAATCCGGGTAAACGGGCAGCGATCATAGCGGTTGAGAGTCCTACCGCCACCTTTCAACTCAATGATTTTTCCATGGCTAACATGGTCAGTGCCGCAATATTTGGTGATGGTGCCGCCTGCGTACTGCTTTCTTCAGAGGAAACATGTAAAGGCCCTAAAATAGTAGGAGAAGAAATGTACCATTTTAAGGATGCCACACATATGATGGGTTTTGATTTGACAAACACGGGACTTAAAATGATACTAGACCCTGAAGTTCCCAACGTCATTGCCGAACACTTTCCCGACATTGTGCATCCTTTTTTGGCGAGACATGGAAGTAAAATCGAAAAAGTAGATCATTTGATATTTCATCCTGGAGGTAAAAAGATTGTGCAAACCGTTGAAGAATTGTTTGGTAAATTAGGAAAGCAAATTGACGATACCCGGTCTGTTTTGCTGGAGTATGGCAATATGAGCAGCTGCACCGTACTTTATGTATTGGAGCGGTTTTTAGATAGACCCATTAGCGCTGGGGAGCAGGGCCTTATCTTAAGTTTTGGACCGGGCTTTTCCGCACAAAGGGTTTTAATTGAATGGTAATATGCAGAAACAAATAAAAAACAAATGGGCTTTGATCCTCGGGGGCAGTAGCGGATTGGGATTGGCCACTGCCCACAAATTGGCGCTACATGGTTTTAATTTACTCCTGGTTCATAGAGATAGAAAAACCGATATGGAAGGTATTCAGCGTGAATTTGAAGCGATAAGGGCAAAAGGGGTTACGCTTAATACAATTAACGGGGACGCCATAAGTGCCGATAGGCGGCAAGCCATGCTCTCGGAAATGAAGCAGATCTTAAAAGACAATACCATTGACGTTTTGGTGCACAGTATTGCCAAAGGAAATTTAAAGCCCATGCTTTCAGATACCAGCAGTACCTTAAAAAATCAAGATTTTCAACTAACCATCGATGCTATGGCCCTTTCATTCTATGATTGGACCAAATTGTTGATTGAAAACAAATGTTTGGCTTCGGATGCCAGGGTAATGGCCTTTACCAGTGAAGGCAATACCAAATCATGGAGCAGTTATGCCGCAGTTTCCGCAGCCAAAGCTGCATTGGAGGCCATCATGCGAAATATGGCCTTGGAATTTGCTCCGCTCGGTATAAAATGTAACTGCATTCAAGCCGGTGTGACCGAGACCAAGTCATTAAAAATGATTCCTGGCCATGAATTGTTGATCAAAGCGGCACAACAACGCAATCCGAATAAACGATTGACCAGACCGGAAGACGTGGCCAATGTGGTTTACTTGCTTACAAAGGAAGAGGCCCAATGGATCAATGGTACGGTCATTAAAGTCGACGGAGGTGAAAGCATACGCTAATGAACACTAAAAATATACTAGATAAATTACCCTATGCGTCACCATTCTTGTTTGTGGACCAATTGGAAACTGTTTCAGAGACAGGGGTGACGGGCAGTTTTACCTTTTTGCCCGATGCGGATTTTTATAAAGGACATTTTAAAGATTTTCCGGTTACTCCGGGAGTCATATTGACAGAGTGTTGTGCCCAAATAGGCGTGGTTTGCCTTGGTATTTATTTGATGGGTGATGAACTGGGGCAAAACATCAAAATTGGCTTTTCGAATTCTTCCATGGAGTTTTTGGAGCCCGTGTATCCGAATGAGAAAGTCACGGTAAAATCAGAGAAAATCTATTTTCGATTCAATAAGCTCAAGTGCAAAGTAAAAATGTTCAACAGTACGGGCAAGTTAGTTTGCAGAGGCGAATTATCGGGTATGTTTAAAAATGACTCTGATGCAAAATAGGGTGGTGGTGACCGGTTTAGGTGTTTGCGCACCCAATGCAGTTAGCCTAAATGGGTTCGCACAAAGCATGGCCGAAGGTAGCAGTGGTATCCAATTTCAAGAAGAGTTGAAACAACTCAATTTTTCATGTCAAATAGCTGGTAAACCGAATATTGATAGGATAAACTTAAACAATCACTTTACTAAAGTTCAGCTGAAGGGGCTTAATGCATCTGGACTCGTTTACGGTGTGGTTGCAGGCGTAGATGCCTGGAAAGATGCCACTTTGGCTACGGCCTCATCAAAACCCGATTGGGACAACGGAATCGTATTTGGTACGGGCATATTGGGTGTTGACAAATTTAGGGATGCCATTTACCAAGTTGATGCAGGTGAAGTAAGGCGCTTGGGGAGCACGACGGTCATTCAGACCATGGCGAGTGGTATAAGTGCCTTTTTGGGCGGCATTTTGGGATGTGGCAATCAGGTAACCACCAATTCTTCGGCCTGCACTACAGGTACCGAGGCCTTATTGATGGGGTATGACCGCATTAAAAACGGATACGCAAAACGGATGTTGGTGGGTAGCTGTAGTGATAGTGGGCCTTACGTCTGGGGCGGATTCGATGCCATGCGAATTTTGCCCCGAAAATACAATCAGGACCCCAAGTCTGCCAGTAGGCCCATGAGCGCTACTGCCGCAGGCTTTGTTCCGGGTAGTGGGGCAGGAGCCCTAGTGCTGGAATCATTGGAAAGCGCAAAGGCCCGGAAGGCCCATATCTATGCCGAAGTGTTGGGAGGTGCCATAAATAGCGGTGGCCAGCGCAATGGTGGTAGTATGACCGCTCCAAATGACGAGGCGGTGCAACATTGTATCACATCAGCCATTGCCAATTCAAACATAGACGATAATGATGTGGATGCCATCAATGGACATTTGACGGCAACAAGCAAAGACCCCAATGAGATAAAAAATTGGGCCATAGCCTTAGGCAGGTCAGGCGAGCATTTTCCCTATGTAAACTCTTTTAAGGGGCATTTTGGGCATTGTTTGGCAGCTGCGGGCAGTGTAGAATGCGTGGCAACAGTGCTGCAACTGGAAAAAGGGGTGTTATATGGTAATCTAAATGCCGAAGATGTGCATCCTGATATTGCTGCACTGGTCTCAAAATCTAAAATCCTTCAAAAAACCATTGACTATAAGGCCAAAATCATTGCAAAAGCAAGTTTTGGTTTTGGAGATGTCAATGCCTGTGTTATTTTTAGCAGGTATTAAAAACGCTATGAACGAAAAAGAAAAGTACCAAAAATTAAAAGAGATCGTGCAAACCTATTTACCAGACGATGTCAGTGTTGATGCCATACGACCGGAAAGCAATTTTACAACCGAGCTCAATATCAATTCGGCCAATTTAGTCGATATCGTATTGGATGTGGAAGATGTCTTTGATATTACCTTGGAAAATGAAGATATGGATGGCATGCTGACAGTAGGTGATGCCCTAACCATTATCGACAATAAAATCAGCGACAAATAATTAAGACTAGAGGTTTAAAGCACTATGATCCTTAATTTGTCAAGTATGCATGTAATCGCATCATTTTGATTATGAGGCTGTTAATCCATAATTATAGCCTTTTGTCTTAATTTTTCACTATCATAAAGGTATTGTCATACTTTAGTTTTCAATAAAGTGGACAAACCCATGATTCAAAAAATCCACCTAATAGTAATCATACTTTTGACCTCACTTGGCTTAAGTGCTCAAGAGGCCGAGAAGGATAGTTTGGTACATGCCACAAGGCAACCGCCGCCCAGGACCCTGGTGCAACGTTTTGATAAATCGGTCATTTTGTCCCAAGAGCAACGGGCTAAAATACATCATCGTGTCAACACCCAAAGGGAAGAAATACTTAGGGTCATTGACTCAGCAGACATAGCTGAGCGCTATCGTGAAAAGTTAATAAATGATTTGGATGCGAACACCTACTCAGAACGCTTGAAACGATTTCTGCTCAAACACCGTAAGGCCAATAACTAAAGGGGGTTTGGAACATCAAATACAACTTGAACCCTGACTAAATTGGCTTCCCGTTTCTTCTTAATATTTATGTCAAAGTCGGTTGAATATAGTTGGCCCTTACCTATAAACTTGTCACCAGCTTTTTCAAAAACTAAGGTCATTGGCTTTTGAATGCCTTTTATGGTCAAGTTACCCTTGACCACAAGATTTACACCTTTAATGGATACAGTCTTAGCTCTGAAATAGATTCTAGGATGATTGTCTGCAGAAAAATATTTCTTGCTTTTTAAGTGCCAATCGCGTAACCAGTTGTTGGTGTCAATACTGCCAGTTGCGACAGACCCTTCAAAATAAGACTCGTCCAAAGCGGACCAATTGATTTTTGTTTTGGATTCAAAATCATCAAAAGTTCCCTTGACTCCACGTGTTACGAATTCAAAAGTTACAGTCGCTTTGTCAAATAGATTGGTTTGTGATACCAAGGCCTGCCATTGTAGCAGAAGCATACCCAAAAGAAGAACCTTTTTAATCATGACAGAATGATTTGTTTTAAGGGAACAACAAAAATAACAATACGAAATGGATCATGTGTTTGTAAATATTGAGATGATAGTTTTATGCCACCCTGAAGTACTTTGAAAGGAAAAGCGGAAGATATTCACATTTTATAGTGAATAAAATTAGCGCAAGGGCTGCGGTTTTATTTCTAATTTTGAGAAGTTTTATCAATGGGGCAAACGAATGCCTGTTGTAATTTCTGTGCATGAAGAATTTTCTCGCTGCCATTCCATCATTTATTGATAGTAAGTCGAACCGTTTTTTAATGGGTGCTTTGGTACTGACAACCCTTTTGGCCTTTGGGCCATTTTTTTTGGGCCAAGAGTTTTTGACCTACGATGACAATTGGTATATCTATGAAAATAAAAACGTTATCAATTTCTCATGGGATGCCTTGGTCAATATATTTTCAGCACCCAATAGTGGCCAATACTCACCCATAGGAGAAGTATTCAATGGAGTGTTGTACAGCATTTTTGGAAAGAATGCCACAGCCTTCAAATTAGCGGCGCTATTGATTCATATACTTAATGCAACACTTGTATACACCGTCTTTAGAAAACTGTTTGAAGATAAAAAATTAGCTTTTTTCGTTGCCATGCTTTTTGCCATACATCCGCAACAGGTGGAACTTATTGCATGGGCGTCGGCGATTTATAGAATAGCGGCACTTTTCATGTTAGTGGGTATCTATTTCTATCTCAACTATTTGCGTAGCCAAAAAAAAACACATCTGTTAGTAGTTTTTGTTTGTTATGTTTTGGCGCTGTTTACCAAAGAACAGGCCGTGCTTTTTCCAATCGCGTTGCTCTTTGTCAATTTGATTAAGCGACGCTTCCTTTTTCAAAAGCGCATCATTTTTGAAAATCTCGTATTGGGTTTGTTGGCCATTGCATATGTATTGTTCACCTTCAAAGTGGTAACGGCCAAAAACGATTTTGAATCGACCGAGTATACCCTACTAGAAAAATGCAGCCTTTTTGCAAAGGCAGTTGTCAATTACTTTCAGAATTTTATTTGGCCAACAGACCTGTCCTTTTCTTACCCGGCGGCGAAGGTGGTCAATTTTGCATCCTCCGGATTAATGATGAACATCGTTTTGTTGACTGCACTTTTGGCGGCTGGAATTTTCTTTGCCAGTAAGAGCAAACACTTTCTAATTGGTCATGTGTGGGTCATTGGATTTTTGTCCATTGCCCTGAGTTTTCCTTTTTTCTCCATCCGCGATGTATTTATGGCCGATAGGTATGTGTATTTTGCTTTGATTGGTATGGCCTTTTGTTTGTTTCAAGTTTTAAAATGGGCAGTGGCAACCATAAAGGGTTCTCAAAACATAGTTTACGCCCTCACTGGGGCCTACCTTATTTTGCTTTTTGGGCTTTGTTTCAACAGGGTAAGGGCCTTCGAAAATTCAAGAACCATCTGGGCCGATGCCATTGAACAAAACCCCAACAACTATTTGGCGTTGAACAGCTTGGGGTATTACTTTCGAAGTACCGGCCGCAATGAAAGGGCTTTGGATTATTACAAGCAGTCCATAGCCGTTAATGATGCCTACCATCTTTCACAAAGCAATATTGGCAAGGTTTATTTTGAAGAAGGAAACTATAAGGAAGCGCTCAAACATGTAAGCAAGGCCATTGCATTGCAGCCCAACTATAAAACAGCTTATAAAAATAGAGCGGCCATCTTCTTGAAAACAAAACAATGGGATCTTTTAATCAAAGAATTGGATAAGCTGATGACCTATTTTCCGGATGATCCTTTGTATTTGAAAGAAAAGGCCTCGGCCTATTTTCAATTAAAAGACTACGGGAAGGCCATAGCCACCGCAAAGTCTTTGGAAACTCGTGATGGTCAAAATGCTTTTGCCCATTATATGCAAGGTCATGGTCATCTTATGCTCAAAAAATACGAGGAAGCCAGTACCTATCTAGATCGAGCCATAGCTATAGATCAGAGCAATGGCGATTACCATTTTGTGCGTTCCATAGCAAGGTTTAGAACCAATCGGGTTAAAGAAGCTTATGAAGATGCCAAAAAGGCCCAGAGTTTAGGGTATCAAGTAAATGCGGCCTACATGCAATTGATTGGCCAACAAATGAACAAAAAGTCAATTAAAAATTGAGGTTATGGACTTGAATAAATTATCCATCGTGGTTCCTTGCTTCAATGAAGAAGAAAACATTGACGCCCTTTATTCCGAATTGAGCAATGTTTTGAGCACGCTAAAGATACCGTACGAAGTGATCATGGTAGATGATGGCAGTAAAGACAATACCTTTCACCTCATAGAAAAGCTGGCGGCAATAAATTCCAATGTTCAGGGCATATGCCTCTCTCGTAATTTTGGTCACCAGATAGCCCTTTTGGCGGGCTTGCAAGCAAGCACAGGTGATGCCGTGGTGACCATGGACGGAGATCTTCAACATCCACCTTCGGTGATTCCCCAATTGATTGAAAAATATGAAGAGGGCTATGATATTGTCAATACCAGACGAATCGATGATGAGTCGACCTCCCTTTTCAAAAGAAAAACCTCTAAATGGTTTTACAAGCTGATTAACAAGCTGTCAGATGTGCAAGTGGAACCATTCGGAGCAGATTTTAGATTGATGAGCCGCGAAACGGTTGATGCTTTTTTGACCATCAAAGAACAAGATCGGTTTACGAGAGGCTTGATCAGTTGGATAGGTTTTAAACAAACCGTAGTTCCCTTTCAAGCAAACGCACGTTATGCCGGCAGTACTTCATATACATTGACTAAAATGATAAGACTGGCGGTCAATGGCATTACCAGTATGTCATCAAAACCCTTGAGAGCTTCGCTTTGGTTGGGCCTCATATTTTTTGTGACGGGCCTGGTATATGCCTTCTTTATCCTGCTTAATTATTTTAAGGGCATCAATGTACAAGGGTGGACCTCCATTTTGATTACCATCTTAATATTGGGAGGCATACAGTTGCTGATCATGAGCATTATTGGCGAATATGTTGCCAAAATCTTCAATGAATCAAAGGCAAGACCCCTATACCTGGTCAAGAAAAAGACAGCATCTAAAAATTAATCAACTGTGAACATGCTAAGCGTCGCGAAGGAAAGTTTGCGCCCCACAAAATTTCTGAAGAACAAGGTGTCCAATTTAAATAACAAGCGTACCAAACCCTTACCTCCAAAATTCAACCACGGAAAAGCATCTGGGTTGTAAAAAAGAATATAGGACAAGAGCCCAGGGTACATTTGATCGACTATTTTATATCCATTCTCGAGGAATAGGTTATTCAAATCCTTGAGTACAAATGCCCTTTCGGTCTCTTGGTCAAAAAGGGTGTTTTTGTTGTAGATACGCTCCCTTATTTTGCGAAACACATAATTATTATGGGTAGGTTCCAAAACAATAAAAGCACCATTGGGCTTTAGATTTTGTTTTAAGTTCTTGACCACTTGGCTGCAAATGGACGGAACATGGTGAAGACCACCGATGATGATGATCACATCAAATTTTTTGTCACTTGTAAAGGTCGACACATCATGCACATATACATTAAGATCGGGGTGCATTTTGTTCACCTTCTCCACCAAAACCGAACTATAGTCAAAACCTTCATAGGATGCAACTTGGCCCAAATTTTCTTCTAAAATCTTTTTCCCTTCCGAATACCCGCACATGGGCTCTAAGACAGACAGGGATTTCTCTTTTAAGGCCGTTTTATCCTTAAAGAAGTGACGCCACATCAATTCTTTCAAATACAGATGGTTGACATCTTTACGGGCTTCAAAATACTTATCGGAAATGTTTTCAAAATGTTCGCGCTGCTGCTCTAATAATTCGCTCATTGAAAAGGGATTGTTTGCAATCGCAAGTTACGGGTATTGCATAAATTATTCACCCTTCATTTAAAATTTGGTCAGTGCCAGGGCAACCCTAAGATCAGTGCGATCTCATTTTTTGTTTTTTCTTGGCCAATTGAGTATCCAATTCGTGCATGCATTTATGCATGGCTCTGTCAAAATCATGTTCGCTGGCCTCGGCAAAAAGCTGGGGACCGGGCACACTTAATTTAATTTTGCAGATTTTACCGGTATTGGGATTGTGCGTTCTATCGGTTTTTAAAAACACATGTGCCTGTACTATAAAATCGTATTTGCTATGAAGTTTGTTTAACTTTTCCATGATCTTCGATTCAAGCGTATCGCTTGCCTTGACGCCGTTGTATTCAAAGGTGACATTCATAATACTTAATTTTGGTGTTAGTAAAATAGTGGCCCAAAAATCAACTCAATGCTTTTTGTTTCAGTTTGTTATTGAATAGTTAAGATAAAAGTAGTTGATGTTAAATTTGCATAACATGATATCCATCAGCCGTAAATTTATAAGAAAAATCGTAACTTAATCAAAGAATATAGCATAAACAAAATACCATAAAACATACCTTTAAGGTGAATAGGCCATTAACTTCAAATCAGCTTGATCAATTGGTGATTCGTTTAGAACGCAATCACCAATGCATTTTGCGTATGGCCAAAAAGTTGAGTTCATACCGCTACGAACCCAAAAACTATGAGGGTTTCATTAAACTGCGCGAATTGCGCATGGGTTTTAAAGCATTGATTGACGATCATAGGTTGGCGTTTGAAACCTTAAACCAAAAAGTGCTCGAAAAGTATGAGGCACAAGATAGAGTGAATGCGTTATTGATCCGTTATCAAGAACTTGAAAAAGAAATGGCCGCATACATATTGGACCTGCAATATAGCCCCTAGGTTGGGGAATCTTTTTTTTACTTCCATTTTATTGTTGTTAAAATGCCTGCTCAATGACCTGCGTCATTTGGTAAATGAATCTCCTGTATTTAATTCGCACAAAACTTTGAAATGCTCACTTGGGTCTTCATTATAATACTACTGCTCGCATTGGTCGCTTGGATGCTCTGGACACCCTTGGTACTGAACATAGATACAGTGCAACAGCGCTATTATCTTAAACTCACGGGTGTGGTCAAGGCAAGCTTGGAACCTCACGCACAAAAAGTGGCGCGCTTGCGAATTGATGTGTTGTTCTTTCATTTTTATGTGGATTTTCTGCAGAATTT
>JABDND010000192.1 GCA_013001145.1 Croceitalea sp.
TAATAGCCCAAAAATGTGGGCTGCGTAACTTCTTCGAAAGTTTCTGGCACCATAGTATAATCAACCATGGCCTGCAAATGGGTCAAAGCCTCAAGCCGGTATTTAGTGGTCCAATATTGCTTTTTAAGTTCGCTTCCCTCAAATTCATGATAATCGCTCTGCTTGACCATTTTGGCCATTTGAAGCCCCCATGGTTTAGCCAGTAATTTGGCATTTGGGTCGAAAATCTCAACATTCGGTGAATATAATACAAGGGCTGCAATATCAGGGTCACCCCCAGCCAAGTGCAAAGCCAATGTCCCGCCTGTTGAAGTGGCCATCAATAAAACCTTATTGCCCAATTGCTTGCCAATGGCAATAGCTTCCTTTGCCGAATCAATTACCTCATCGGCCGTAAGATTTAGCATGGGTTCCGCCTCATTAAGTCCATGACCGGCAAGTCTCGGCAAATATAAATTGCAACCATAGCGTTTTGCCGTTTCGGTATGTATGGGGTCACCCTCTTCCTGACTGGCAGACCAACCATGTAAATAGACAATGCTAAATGGTGTTTTTTGGGGAATACTATCAAACCAAATAATACGTGCTTGGTTATCTGGTTTTACGTTGGGTATTTTAGCCTCGTGCATTGCTATTTCTTGTTCCAACTGAATTAAATTAGTAGTAACAATGGGCAAGGTTTCATCCAAATTAGGCTTTTCCACCTGGGGCCCTAGAAAATAGACCACTAGCAATAGTACCACCAACAATAAAAAAGCTTTAATTATTTTGAATACTACTTTCATTAATGGATCTCTTTATTCACAATCAAGGGCATACGAATCTTCTTCATCTTTACTCCAATCTACTGGAATATCGTTCAATTGGTTCTGATTGACCAGAATACAGCTTAGTGGGTTGTCAACCACGGTAAAATCGGTCAGGGCATTGTTGGTCGTTACATCAATACTGACCAACTCATTGCTTGATAAGGTTAAAAATTGTAGGGCTTGATTCTCAGTGACTGACAAAGTGACCAGCGCATTACGATCTGCCCCTACTTTCTCCAAAATGGTCAATCCGCCCAAATTCAAACTTTCCAAGGCATTATCTTCGGCCCAGATAAATTTAATCGTATTCATACTAGAAACATCAAGATTCGTCAACTGGTTGTTGCGAACACTAAGATTTTCAAGCTTGGTAAAATTTTTGATTCCGGTTAAATCCGTAATTCCCTTATCATCAACATTGAGATTAACCACGACTTGAATTTGACTGTTAAGCACTTCACCATCGATCTCATCATCAAATGAAAGATCGATCAGGGCCTGTTCAAACGCTGCATCGGGAATTTGGGTAGTAGCGGGAGCTGGTGGAGTATCATCATCCATATTAGAGCCATCAGAATTGGAATCGCTAGTACAAGAGAACACAAATAATACCAACAAGGCATAAAAAAGAATATTTTTTTTCATATCAATATAAATGTACCGTTTTTGCAATTGTTATTTGTGCTAAATTACACAGTCACCATAACATCGATGTCAAAAATTATACAATTTATTAAAAGTTTAGGACCTGGATTGCTCTTTGCGAGTATGGCGATTGGCACATCGCATTTGGTATTGTCTACTAAGGCGGGTGCACAATATGGCTGGTTAATGGCCATTCCCATTATTTTGGCGAATTTGTTAAAGTATCCTTTTTTTGAGTTTGGGGTTCGCTACACCAATGTGACCCGTAAAACCCTAATACAGGGATATCTTAATTTGGGTAAACGATATTTATGGCTTTACGGTCTTATCACCTTAATATCGACCTTCACCATATTGGCGGCACTTTATATTGTGACCGCAGGACTGTTTGTGAACCTATTTAAAATCGGCGGAATAAGTTTAGATATGGTGGCGCTCGGTATTTTTGTGTTTATCAGTGCTTTACTGATTATTGGAAAATATCGTTTTCTTGAAAACTCACTTAAAGTAGTAATTGCCGTATTGTTTATTTCGTTGGTCGCCACTACTTGCCTGGTACTCTATAAAGGACAGGTAGAACCAGTTGCTGATTTTGAAAGCCCTTCCATATTTAATGAGGCAGGCATACTTTTTTTAATTGGATTGATCGGTTGGATGCCCACTGCTGTAGAAGCATCGGGATGGGTGAGTTTATGGAGTATCGAAAAACAAAATGAAAGTAAAGTACAACCAACTTTAAAAGAAGCTTTAAAGGAATTTAATCTTGGCTATATTTTAACGGCCATTTTAGCGGTGTTCTTTATGATCATTGGTTGGAAAACCTTGTATGGCACAGGAACGGAACTAAGTGGCAATGCAGTGACCTTTGCCGATCAAGTGGTTGGCCTTTTTACGGTAAATATTGGCTCATGGGCCTATGTCATTATAGCCATGGCAGCATTTGCCACCATGTTCAGCACTTGTATGACTGCCCACGATGCCATTTCGAGGGTGAGTCTTGATATTTTGGACAAAATGATACCGAGTAAGAAATTTTACAACAGCAAAACAGCCTTTGCCATTTGTGTCATCTTTATGGCCTTGGTCAACTGGGTCGTTATCACGCTCTTTAGTGCCAATATGGGCAACTTGGTAGCCTTGGCCACCTTTGTCTCATTTGTTTTTGCACCATTATTAGGTTGGATGAACTTAAAGACTGTGATGGGAGAAGATGTTTCTGTAGACAAAAGACCGTCAATAGGGCTTCAATTATTGACCTATTTAGGTATTATCTTTTTGACTGCATTTGCACTTTATTATCTTTATATGCTTTATTAAATCTAATCAAAAAGGATATTATCATTTAAGACCACCAAGAGCGAGCGCTGGTTTTGCATATGGAGAACTTCAATACAAAAAACGCCATTTTCACAATTATTAAGTATTTTTTCCTCCCCAAAACCTAAGCTACTAACTATATTTCTTTGCGGCACGCCATTTTTTACTAGATATTTTTTTATTGCGTCTGAACGATCTTGCGAAATCCTAAGATTGGAAGCGGAACTACCCCTGCTATCAGTATAGGTTTCAATACCTATCTGCAATTTTGGGAACCTATTTACCATATCAACAACTTTGTCCAATTCTACACTTATGTCTTGTGTGATTTCAGTTTTC
Organism: Croceitalea sp.; assembly: GCA_013001145.1. GTDB lineage: Bacteria > Bacteroidota > Bacteroidia > Flavobacteriales > Flavobacteriaceae > Croceitalea. The sequence continues at coordinate 3,111 of JABDND010000192.1, forward strand.
CCTCTATCAAAATAAAATTTACGCAGTTTAACCACTGTTCTATCTTCCTTTTCCTCTACTAGGTCTTCAAATTGATATAGGTCGATATCGAGCTTGATTTTTTCGAGTTGTTCCAATTCATTCTCGTCAAAACTGGCATTATAAACAGAGTATCCTTCTTTGCTTGATTCAACGCTAACACCGTCTTTCCATGGTATCTCCAACCTATAATTACCTTGGGCATCCGAATAAACTTCTTTAATGACTGTTCCATCGGCATCAGTTATTCTTACAATCGCCCCTTCAATTGGTTGAAATCTCGTATTCGGGTTAATGATACTTCCATTAAGTGTGAGGGTTCTCAAGCCTGGTTTTCGATCTACCACAAATCCATAAATATCGTCGTTGCCTTTACCACCGTCCCTATTTGATGCAAAATATCCTATATACCCATTCCCTTCACTTTTGATTATAAGACCAAAATCATCCGCTACCGAATTTATTTGATTTCCTATATTGACGGGAATACTAAAATCCAATGTTTTCTTAAAGTTCGCCTTATAAATATCCATTCCCCCAAAACCATAAAACACGTCAGAAGCAAAATAAAGACTGTTTTCAAAAATAAAAGGAGAAATTTCGTTGGCCGGGCTATTTATTCTAGGCCCTAAATTAATTGGGGCCGACATGATGTTACCCTTATTCGTATTTACATAATAGATATCTGTTCCACCGTACCCATCTTTAAGATCAGCAGCAAAGTAAAGTCTATTGCTTTCTGAATCATAAAAAGGATAATAGAATGAAGTACTAAGATCTTTCCAAACAAATCTAAAATC
>JABDND010000209.1 GCA_013001145.1 Croceitalea sp.
CAACCAACAAATTTTCTGCTGGGACCACTACGTTGTCAAAGGCTAACTCAGCAGTGTCAGAAGCTCGCCAACCCAACTTATTGAGCTTGTTTGACGATACGCCTTTACTATCCAAATCAACAATAAAAAGGCTTATTCCCTTATTGCCAGCCGTAACATCTGTTTTTGCTGCCAAAATTATATAGTCACCATACACGCCATTGGTGATGAATGTTTTTGACCCATTGACAACATAGGTATCACCTTTCTTTTGGGCTGTAGTTCGCATACCTGCCACATCACTCCCGCCAAAAGGCTCAGTAACCCCTAAACATCCTATTTTTTCGCCATGTATACTTGGCACCAAATAGGCTTGTTTTTGCGAATCATTTCCATTTTTGTTCAAATGGGTCATTGCCAGATAAACGTGTGCCCAAATAGCAGCGGCAAAACCTCCTGAATTTATTTTCTGAAGTTCCTCAAGTAAAATCACCGTATAGAAGAGATCAAGGCCCAGACCATCATATTTCTCTGGAGTGGCCAAACCAAAAAAGCCCATATCTGCAAACTTCTTCCAGATGAACCGTTCAATGGTTCCAGTTTCTTCCCATTTTTCTATATGGGGTACAACTTCTTTTTGCAAAAAATCTTTTAGGCTTTGCCTAAATAGTTGATGTTCTTCCGTGAAGTACATACTGCTCATAGCTTATTTTTAAAGGGACAAATATAGGACTATTCTATCAAGTTTTTCTGTTGGAAATCCTTCAATATCCCGTAATTGATCAAACGATTTTATAAACCCTTTAGTCTCTCTGTAGTCTACAATTTTATTGGCCAAATCATAGTTTATATATACCAGTTTTGCGATTTCTGGTACTGAGGCCATGTTTATATTGATTTTTGACACTGTAGGTTTGGTAAGCACCTTGAATCTTTGCAGTAATCTGTCGGTAACCTCAGGCTCTAATCCATAAACATCGTACAATTGATCATCTGTCAAAAACCCTCCGAGCCGATCACGGAATTTAACAATTCGTGCCGAAAGCCTTGCACCTATTCCATTGATTGATTTTAATTCTTCTGCAGTTGCTTTATTTATGTCTTTTATCAAGGGCTTCCCAGCTAGGTTGTCGGAAGATATGTTTACGTAGCTCCTTTGTCTTGATCTTTCCTTCTTGTTGGTCTGCGTCCATTCAGGAAATTTGAACAAAGGCGCTATTTCGCCTAGCAAGGAATCTGATATTTGCGTGACTTTTTGAAACTCGTCCGCTGAGTTAACGTACCTATCACTTTTTCTGAACTGCAACAGTCTGTCTATTTCTTGAGGGTTCATTCCCAAAGCATATCCTTTATAATCGCTGATAAAATTAGGATTAAATTTAAATGGTGAATTGACTGAGAGCTTATGTGCTTCTTTTTTTAAGCTATCAATCTGGGCCTGGATGGCAGGGTTAACTTTTAAGGTGGCCAAGGCATTGTCTTTGGATTGGTCATTAATGAAAAATGATGCCAATTGAAATAAAAGTATTATCAATAAAAAAAAGAAAATCCCACTTTGTTCTCTTTTATTGAACTTAAAGTGGGATATAAACTTTTTCAAAATTAAACCTATTTATTGGTAACCAGTCCTTTGATGTCGTTTAAATATTTGGCCATTTCTTCTTTCACTTTAGGAAAAAGGAACAATAGGCCTATCATATTTGGAAATACCAAAGCAAGGATCATGGCATCAGAGAATTTGATGACCGCATCCAACGTTGCTGCTGCACCTATTACTACAAAAAGTAAGAATAGAACCTTGTATACAATATCGGCCTTCCTTCCTCTACCAAACAAGAACTTCCATGATTGCAATCCGTAGTAAGACCAAGAAATCATAGTAGAAAATGCAAAAAGTATAATGGCTATAGTAAGTACATATCTAAAGCCTGGGATAACTGAATCATAGGCCATTGAAGTTAAATCAACACCACCAACATAGGTATTGGATTCCGTCAATAAAACGGTGCTGCCGACTGCGTTACCATAATCGAAGGCCCCTACATCCATATTGAAAAAGATGATGACCAAAGCGGTCATGGTACAAATGACAACGGTATCAATAAATGGTTCAAGTAATGCCACCACACCTTCACTCGCAGGATATTTCGTCTTTACGGCTGAGTGCGCTATAGCCGCAGAACCCGCGCCAGCCTCATTGGAAAAAGCAGCTCGTTGAAAGCCAACAATGATTACGCCTAGAATACCGCCCAATCCAGCTTCTGGGGTAAAAGCCCCGGCGAAAATCATACCAAAGGCATCACCTATATATTTGATATTTGCAAAAATGATGATCAGCGACGCCAAAACATAAACACCGGCCATAAAAGGCACAATTTTTTCCGTAACACTGGCAATTTTTTTAATACCTCCTATAATTACAATACCGACCAAAATGGCCAAAATGATACCAATAATTACACCAGTAGCACCACCTTCAAGATTTAACATAGTAGATAATTGTACAGCTGCTTGATTGGATTGAAAAGCATTACCGCCTCCAAATGAAGCACCAACACAAAGTATAGCAAATACAACAGCCAATATTTTGCCTAAACCCTTAAAGCCTCTTTCTTTGAGGCCTTTTGACAAATAATACATTGGGCCACCATATACCGTTCCGTCAGGACCTACATCACGATACTTGACACCTAGGGTACATTCAACGAACTTTGTGGACATACCAATTAAACCGCAGACAATCATCCAAAAAGTGGCACCTGGTCCACCAAGAGCAATAGCGACGGCCACGCCGGCAATGTTACCTAAGCCCACCGTACCAGAAACGGCTGTTGCCAAAGCTTGGAAATGACTTACTTCCCCCTCCTTACTTTCGTCTTTTATTGTCCCTGGAATATCGCCATCGACCACATTGAGTTCTGTTTTTTCAGCACTGTGATGGTCCAAATCATCATACTTGCCCCGAACCGTATTTATCGCCAAAGGAAACTTGGTTATGTTAGGAAATTTGAATGTAATGGTAAAGAAGGAAGCTCCAAAAATCAAAAGGATCAAAACAAGAGGAAGGTCATAACCAGCAATGGGTATAGAGGTTAAAACGAACCCCTCCCACCAGGTGGCAAAAGGCATAAAAGCGTCATTTACTTTTTCATCAAGTCCTTTTTCCTGCGCCGATGACAACAATGGTAACAATAATGAAAATGCGGTGAGAAGTCGATACTTCATAATATGTTTTTGGTTATGTTAAAGAGTTATTTATGCAGCAATATCTTAAAAAAAACAACCGAATCAAATTTAATGGTTGTTAAACTAGCCTATGTGGAACATCTCATTGAGCTTTTGTATCTGTTCTGGTCTTCCCAAAACAATGACCTTTCCTTTGGGTTCCAAAACCAAATCAGCTTCAGGATTAATGATGTAATTACCATCAGGTTCAATATAGCCAATGATGGTACAGCCTGTTCTGCGTCTTAAATCTAAATCGCGTAGTGAATTACATTCCACTTGATCGGTAAAATCTTCTATTTCAACTTCCTCCAAATTTGTGGTGTTTTCTCCTTCAACCGACAATTTGTCCATGAAGGTTATCAAGTCTGGCATTACTACCAACGAGGCCATATGATCACCTCCAATTTTATCGGGCATTATCACTTTGTTGGCTCCTGCGAATTCCAGTTTACGGATTGAGGTTACTTGTGAGGCCCGGCTTATAATGAACAAATTTTTGTTGAGTTGTCTTGCCGAAAGCACTACAAACAAATTAATTGCATCATCGGGCAAGGCCGCCACCAAATACTGTGCACGGTCTATGCCCGCCGCCATTAGCGCCTCATCTTCATTCACATCGCCCTCGACAAAAAGTGCCGCTTTTTCGTTGGCTTCAATAATTTCCCGATCCTTTTCAATGACCACGAACGGTTTATTGTAGGCCTTTAACTTTTCTGCAGCCTGTTGGCCATTGCGACCATAACCGCAAACCACCACATGATTGGATAAACTATTGATCTTGTTCTTCACCTTTCTTTTCTTTAAAACTTGTAATGAATTTCTACTTAGAATGTATTCCGTAACGACCGATATCGCAAAACCAAATATAAATACACTGCTTACGATTAAAAATACAGTAAATATTTTTGCATTCTCATCAAGGGGTCTCACTTCAGAAAAACCTACCGTCGTCACCGTAATAATTGTCATGTAAATGGCTTCGACCCACGAGAAATTATGGGCAAAATGATAGACCAGAACACCAACCAAAAGCACTGATGCCATTAAAATTAAGGCCCATGCGATACGTGAACGAAATAGATTGATCATATTTATAAGTCAAATACTGAAGTACGTTTGGTATAAACCAAATCTTTGATTTTTAACCAAAATGCAATGAATAAATATAATGCAAAACCAAAGCCGAGGGTAGCAAATGTCAAATAAATAAATGTGGTGCGCACCACCCTAGCACGAATTCCGAGTCTTTCGGCTATTCTGCGGCACACCTCAAAGCCTCTTTTTTGAAAATAGTACAACAAATCATATATCCAGCCCATAGTCAAAATTAGCTATTTCCATTTAAAAGTGCTACGCCGATCGCACATTTCAAACATTGGTTTTTGGTACAATAGTTTTTATATAATTGTAGTTTAGCTTGGCTGTGTAAAGCATTCTCGGTTTTTGGCCCAAAGCGGTCATATGTTTGTATGATTTTATTCCTCTCAGGTTTTAAATTGGTCATGAGCTGAAGCAGTTCTTCATTGATATCTTTTCCCAATTTTTTGGCGTGGCAAAACTTTAAGGGCACCACCAAATTGATTATCAAAAGGTCTATAAAACTTTTACTCAAAGTTTTTATACTTGGTTTGGATTTTTTCCCAAAAACAAAATGATCTGTCCAATAATCGCTGGCACTCACATTAAAGATTGACCTAAGTGATTCTATGGTCGAATTCTCTATAAGTTTCGCGAACAGATTGGGTTGCTCGGCATATAAATTGGCAATCTGAGATAAACGTATGGTTGGAAAATTAGCTGGTCGCAATCCATAGAATTCTGGCTTTTGAACACTTTGTGCCGTTATTTCAAATTTGTGGATTAAATAATCATACTCCTTTTTACACTTTAAATAAAACGAATCATGTTCATGTTGGTCATTCAAAAGACCAGCTTGGCCCAATAATAAACATTCAAGCTGCATTGAATTGCTTTGTAATTTTCTAACGACCTTATAATCTGTTGCCTGTCCTATCTTTAAAAAGGAAATCCCATTATGATTTAATCCAAAATTTTTGAGCAATAACATGAACAAAACTTGTTCCCAGTCGTTCACCGATTCTTCAAGTAATTCAAAAATAGCTTCAGATTTGGCCTCCAATCGCTCTATATAAAGTCTTTCGAGCCAATTGGACATCAGAAATGTGTCTACCTGCCCTAAATCTTTTTCGCAATTAATAAAGGTATTACTTGAATTTTTGAGCAGTTGATGATAAGAATTTAATAATTGTTGTGGAATGTAATCTTTTAGTTGCAAGGTTGGTATTGGGGAATTGTCTTTTCGAAAAATGGCCGTATCATGCTCGTAGACCACATGAAGAATCACATTGTCATAGTTGCTGTCATTTTCATGCCCATGGGCAAACCAGTCGGACGATTTTATGTGAATTTCTACATTACCGGCCCAAATTTGGCCTGCAATCTCAATTTTGGCATTGAAAAAATCGGGCCCTGCCAATTGATTGTGGCTGCCAGTCGCTAAGATTAAAACATTTTCATTATTGACAGTGGTAAGGGCTTGGCCATTTAATTTATTTGTTTTCCATATAAAATGAAGTAAATCTTCGTGCATGGCACTAAGATAATATTTTGTCTCCCTAAGTCTAAGGCTGGTATGACCTTTTAGAAATGCCTTGGACTATTGACTTGGTTCTGCCACTTCACCTTCCCATTCTGTGAAGCCACCGGATAGGTTAAAGGCATTTACTATACCGATACTCTTCATGATGGCACAAGCTTGACCACTTCTATTGCCAGATCGACAATACACA
>JABDND010000147.1 GCA_013001145.1 Croceitalea sp.
GAATATTCCAGCTCTGAAAAAGAAACACACCACGACGCGGAATTATTACCCAACGGTAACATTTTGGCCATGGTATGGGAAAGAATTTCTGCCGAAACTGCCGTTGAAGCGGGCTTCATGCTGAACGAAGATGTTTTCCCTGAGACCATTATAGAAATTGACCCAGCTACAAATGAAATCGTTTGGGAGTGGCGGTCATGGGACCATATAATTCAAAATCACGATGCCAACAAGGCAAATTTTGGACAAATAGCTGATCACCCAGAACTTATCGATATAAACTATGTGCCAAATTCAGACTCATCAATTGAAATAAAAGGCGATATTATGCATGCTAACGGTATTGCTTATGATGAAGAAAATGATGTCATACTTTTGAGCGTCAACTTCTTTTCCGAGGTATGGGCCATAGATCACAGTACCACAACTGAAGAAGCCAGAGATCACAGCGGAGGCAATTATGGTAAAGGGGGCGATCTTATATATCGTTTTGGCAATCCACAAGCCTATGGAAATACCGTTGGGGAACGACTGTTCTATAACAATCATTTCCCAAATTTGCTAATAGGGGAAAACCAAGGTAAAATGTTGGTTTTCTCAAATGGTAAAGGATTTGAGCAATCAACCGTCTACGAATTGGAACTCCCTCAAGCATATAATCTACAAGCCAACACCAACAATGAATTAAATGTAACATGGAGCTTTACCGACCCCGAATTATATTCCCTTAAAGTATCGGGTGCAGTGCCATTACCAAATGGAAACATCCTTATTACAGAAGGCGACTTTGGGCTATGGGAAGTTAGCCGTGAAAATGAAGTTGTATGGAAGTGTAATATACAAGGCTTTATCTGGAGAGGTTATTCTTATTCCAAAGACGGGCCAGAAATGCAGGCCATAGGCCTATAATAGTTTTGACAACTACGCAGTATAAATTTAAATTGATGAGTAGACTTTTATTTTTGTTTCTTTTAATCTTATTAATTGGCGTCTCATGCAAGAAAAAAAGCATGGATACCACAAATAGGCCTTTTAATGAAACCAAAGAAAAAAAACGGTCTAGCCCAATATTCGATAAAATTGATGTCTCTTCCAGTAATTTACGGTTTGCCAATAATCTAACTGAAGACCTTGAGACCAATGCCAATCTCTTTAATTTTGATTATTTCTATAATGGCGCTGGCGTAGGACTTGAAGACATTAACAATGATGGCTTACTGGACGTTTTCTTTTGTGGCAACCAAGTACCCAATAAACTTTTCTTAAATAAAGGAAATTTTCAATTTGAGGATATTTCGGCAACGGCGGGCATCAATCTGGGTAAAGTGTGGTCAAACGGTATCTCTTTTGTTGACATCGATAATGATGGTTGGATGGATATTTACGTATCGCAAGGTGGGCCCAACCCACGATTAAGTAGAAAAAACCTATTATTCATCAACCAACAGGATAACACATTTGTAGAAAAAGCCGAAGAGTTTGGTTTAGCCGATATGGGAATCAGCACCCAATCTGCTTTTTTTGACTATGACAATGATGGTGATCTTGACTGCATAGTGATGAATGAAAATGAATATTATGGGGTTGATCCCATCAATCTTTATAGAATCATAAAAGATAATCCGGAGGCCATCTATTTTAATTCTTCCCATTTGTACAACAATCAAGGAGGTAAGTTTATTGATGTGACCAAAAAGGCAGGATTGGAGCGCCCCATTTTTGGACTTGGTCTAGCGGTAAGCGATATCAATAATGATAATCGACTCGATATCTATATTGCGAGTGACTACTACATACCAGATGCGCTTTTTATAAATAATGGCGACGGCACCTTTACCGATAAAATAAAGGAGCACACCAATCAAGTATCATTTTACGGTATGGGCATTGATATTGCTGACGTGAACAATGATAACAAGCAAGATATATTTGTACTTGACATGGCTTCAAGTGACCATAAACGGTCTAAAACCCTGATGGCATCAATGAGTACCTCACGCTTTGATTATTTGGTCAACAAAGCAGATTTTCATTATCAATACATGTACAATTCATTTCAATTGAACATGGGCAACAATAAATTCAACAATATTGCCCAAATGACAAATACGGCCAATACCGATTGGAGTTGGTCTGTTTTAATGACGGATTATGACCTTGACGAAGACAAAGACATTTACGTAACCAACGGCTATCGCAGATATGCCCTCGATAACGACCTTCAAAACAATGTGTTCAGAACTAGGCAACGCTATAAAAACAACGTTCCATTGGAGCTGAAAAAAGAATTATACTATCAAATGCCGTCTGAAAAATTGCCCAATATTTTGTTTGAGAACGAGGGCAATTTGAATTTTCCTGAAAAAGCATCATCATGGGGCCTCGACGATTTTACCTTTAGCAATGGAGCGGCACAGGGCGATTTGGATAATGATGGGGATTATGACCTTGTGGTGAACAATATTGATGAGAATGCGCTATTGTATCAAAATAAAACGATAGAGAATGGCGGTGCCAATTATTTGAAGGTAAAAATAGAAGGAAATACCTCAGATCCGTATCCCAAACTCAATATAAAGTATGCGGGCAAAAGTCAAATGGCCGAGGTTCGCCGAGTACGTGGTTACCGATCTTCACAAGACGATGATGTTATTTTTGGTTTGGGGGCCACCACCTCTGTGGATACCCTAAAAATTCTTTGGCCAAATGGCGCCGTTCAAGAAGTAATCGATGTAAAAGCCAATAGCACGATTACATTGAAT
>JABDND010000019.1 GCA_013001145.1 Croceitalea sp.
TATTTGCTGCCCGTTTCTATCAACGGTTGCAATTATATTATCCACCTTTTTGCCTGCAGCATAAATGATGGCCTCCCAATTTTGGCCCTCTTGAAGTTCCCCATCGCCATGAAGGCTATATACCAAATGGTTATCGCCATTTAATTTTTTAGCTTGCGCCGCCCCTATGGCTACAGATAATCCTTGCCCTAGAGATCCCGATGCAACTCGTACGCCAGGTAAACCCTCATGAGTTGTTGGATGGCCTTGTAATCTTGAATTTATTAAACGAAAGGTATTCAATTCATCAATTGGAAAATATCCTTTTCGGGCCAAAACACTATAGAATACCGGCGAAATATGACCATTTGAAAGAAAGAATAAATCTTCTCCTACCCCGTTCATGTCAAACCCCGCATTTAAATGCATGATTTCATTATAGAGTGCCACCATAAACTCCGTACAACCAAGTGAACCGCCCGGGTGCCCTGAATTTACTTTGTGGACCATTCTCAAGATATCGCGCCTTACCTGCACGGTCAAGGCTTCTAATTCTTTCATTTCTGCCATAGTATCAAGTTTAATTTAGCGTGTCAAAAGTAATGGCATTCCGTGGGGTAAACAAATGTGTGCTCATTATTTTGAAAAGGGACGCAACACCAAACTTTATTTTTTTGTTAAGGCAATGCTGTAGGCCAGATGCCTATATTTGCCTTTTAAAATTTGGCATTGAAATTTACCCTTCATAACACAGATAAAAATAGTAAAGCACGGGCCGGAAGCATACAAACCGACCATGGGGTGATTGAGACGCCCATTTTTATGCCTGTAGGCACTGTAGCCACGGTAAAAGGGGTACACCAGCGTGAATTGAGGGACGATGTAAAGCCCGATATAATCTTGGGCAATACTTATCATCTTTATCTGCGTCCGGGTATTGATATCATTGAGAAAGCTGGGGGTCTGCATAAATTTATGGGTTGGGAAAGCAATATTTTAACCGATAGTGGTGGTTATCAAGTGTATTCCCTTTCGGGTACAAGAAAGATTAAAGAGGAGGGTGTGGATTTTAAATCTCATATTGATGGTTCCAGTCACTTCTTTACCCCTGAGAATGTGATGGATATTCAACAAAGCATAGGCGCAGATATCATCATGGCATTTGATGAATGCACTCCATACCCATGCGATTATGACTATGCCAAAAGATCAATGCATATGACCCACCGTTGGTTAGATCGTTGTATAGCATACCTTGATAAGTCTCCTCCTAAATATGATTTTTCCCAAGCTTTTTTCCCAATAGTACAAGGGTCAACCTACAAAGATTTACGAAAACAATCAGCAGAATATATTGCCGAATCAGGGGCTGTGGGGAATGCCATTGGTGGTTTATCCGTTGGAGAACCAGCTGAAGAAATGTATGCGATGAGCGAAATTGTATGCGATATACTGCCAGAGGACAAACCGCGTTACCTAATGGGAGTGGGAACCCCGATAAATATTCTTGAAAACATTGCTTTGGGCATTGATATGTTTGATTGTGTCATGCCAACACGTAATGCTAGAAACGGAATGTTGTTCACGGCACATGGTACCATCAATATCAAGAACAAGAAATGGGAAGATGATTTTTCGCCATTGGATGAAATGGGCATTACATTTGTGGATACGGAATATACCAAAGCCTATTTAAGACACCTGTTTGCCGCCAATGAATATTTGGGCAAACAAATTGCAACCATTCACAATTTGGGTTTTTATCTATGGTTAGTTAGAACAGCCCGTGAGCGGATAATTGCCGGAGATTTTGAAAAATGGAAATCAATGATGGTCAAACAAATGGATAAGCGATTATAATGCTGACTATTTTAGACAAATACATATTAAAACGTTATTTGGTGACTTTTTTGGGCATGCTCCTATTATTTGTGCCTATCGGGATTATGGCCAATTTGGCCGAAAAAATCGGTAAAATAATAGACAATGAGGCCCCTTTGAGTGAGGTCATCGTTTTCTACGGCAATTTTACGCTCGTCATTGGTAATCTTCTATTGCCCATATTTTTATTTCTGTCCATTATTTTCTTCACCTCCAAATTGGCCAGCAATACCGAAATTGTTGCCATTTTAAGTTCAGGGGTTTCTTATTGGCGTTTTTTAAGACCTTATTTAATAGGAGCCAGTCTTGTGGCGATTTTGATTTTTATGATGGGCATGTTCATTGTGCCTCATGCCAGTATAGGCTTCAATGAATTTGAATACAAATATTTTAAAAAAGGAAAACAGAATAGACAGACCACCAATATCTTTAACCAACTTAACGAAAATGACTTCATTTATGTGAGCAGTTTCGATCCTGACCGTCAAATAGGATATAATTTCACCTACGAGCATTTTAATGAAAATGACCAATTGGAATACAAACTGGCGGCAGCCAATATACGATGGGTTGAGAAGGATAGCGTGTATCGTTTGACCTCGTATGCTAAAAGAAAAATGAGGGATGGTTTTGAAATTGTAGAAACCAAAAGACGATTGGATACTATCTTTAATTTCCAAATCGAAGATCTGACACCGGTTTCGTATGTGGCAGACACCAAAAATCTTTTTGAATTAAATGAATTTATTGAAGATCAGCGCCGAAAAGGCGCGGCCAATATAAATACATATGTGCTGGTAAAGTATAAGCGCTGGGCCTTGCCCATTGCCGCTTTTATTTTGACTATCATCGCCGTTGCGGTCTCTTCTGTTAAACGTCGGGGAGGCATGGGCGTAAATTTGGCCTTTGGTATAGGCGTAGCCTTTATTTACATCTTTTTTGATAAGGTTTTTGGCACATTGGCGGAGCAATCTGGCTTTTCGCCCTTATTGGCCGTTGTATTGCCAAATGTAATTTTTGGAATATTGGGTTTTTACTTGTTGCAAAAAGCAAAACGTTAGGTAATCATGCAGATTCAATTCATCGCATGTGGCAATATCTGCTAAAGTTATATATTTGCCTACTGAACCAACTACTCATACAACGTAACTTTTATGGAATATTTGGAATTTGAACTTCCGATTAAAGAGCTCGAAGAGCAACTTCAAAAATGCATGGTCATTGGCGAAGAAAGTGATGTGGATGTTACTGAAACCTGCCAACAGATTGAAAAAAAATTGGCCGAGACGAAAAAAGATATCTATAAAAACCTGACTGCATGGCAACGCGTGCAACTCTCCAGACATCCCAATAGACCCTATACCTTAGATTACATTAAGGCTATTTGTGGTGATACATTTTTGGAGCTTCACGGCGATAGAACTGTAAAAGATGATAAAGCCATGATAGGCGGTTTGGGCAAAATAGGTGATCAGAGCTATATGTTTATCGGCCAACAAAAAGGATATAACACAAAAACAAGGCAATATCGAAATTTTGGTATGGCCAACCCCGAAGGGTATCGCAAGGCCTTACGCTTAATGAAATCTGCCGAAAAATTTGGTATACCCGTGGTATGCTTGGTCGATACTCCCGGTGCTTATCCTGGGATTGAGGCTGAAGAGCGGGGTCAAGGCGAAGCTATTGCACGTAATATCCTTGAAATGACCCGATTAAAAGTACCAATTATTGTTGTCATCATTGGCGAAGGGGCTTCTGGTGGCGCTTTGGGCATTGGTGTGGGAGATAAAGTATTGATGTTGGAAAACACATGGTACAGTGTTATTTCACCAGAATCTTGCTCTTCAATATTGTGGCGTAGCTGGGAATTCAAAGAACAGGCCGCCGAAGCGTTGAAATTGACCGCGCCCGATATGAAAAAGTTGAAACTCATTGATGAAATTGTTCGCGAACCATTGGGCGGTGCTCATACCAATAGAGAAAAAACCTTTGAAACCGTTAAGAACAAAATTACCGCTCATTATGAAGAGCTCAAAAAGTTATCACCAAAAGAATTGGTAAAAACACGTATGGAAAAATATGCCAATATGGGCGTATTTAATGGCTGAGCCTGAATTTTTCGTTCAATCAAATTGCTAGTCTATATTATTTTGTCATTTTCTTATCGTTGTTAACATGTTCTTTAAGTTATCAACAGTACTTTTGTTGAAGACCTGTGAACATCGCAAGATGTCTAGATTAAGTTAACTAAAGGTTAATTCCATACTTTCGCAATCATGGACAAGCCCAATCCCATAGTAGGAAGAAAAATCGACAAATCGACTATCATTAGTTTGGAGCGTGGTAAAATACCTCCACAAGCTGTTGATTTAGAGGAAGTTGTGTTGGGCGCCATGATGATTGACAAAAAAGGTGTTGATGAGGTCATTGACATTTTACACCCCAGTGCATTCTATAAAGATGCTCACAGGCATATTTATGAAGCGATCTTCAAATTGTTTGAATCATCCGAACCTGTCGATTTATTAACCGTTTCTGCCCAATTAAAGAAAGAAGGTCACTTAGAAGTGGTGGGAGGTGATTTTTACCTTATAAAGTTAACTCAAAAAGTAGCTTCTTCGGCGCATATTGAATTCCATGCCCGAATCATTTTACAAAAATACATTCAACGTAGTCTCATAAAAATATCCAGCGAGATTATTGAAGATGCATATAGCGAATCAACCGATGTATTTGACCTGTTGGACAATGCGGAGGCAAAGCTTTATGAGGTAACCCAAGGAAATTTAAAACGTTCCGCAGAAACTGCTCAGAACTTGGTGATACAGGCTAAAAAGCGAATTGAAGAAATTGCCAATAAAGAAGGATTGAGCGGTATTCCATCCGGTTTTGACAAAGTGGACAAACTTACATCTGGCTGGCAGCCCAGTGATTTGGTTATAATTGCCGCAAGACCTGGTATGGGTAAAACAGCGTTGACCTTGTCAATGGCCCGTAACATGGCCGTGAATGCCGAAATACCTGTCGCATTTTTCTCATTGGAAATGTCGTCGGTACAACTGATTACCCGTTTAATTTCTTCAGAAACGGGTCTTTCTTCTGAAAAACTGAGAACCGGCCGTTTGGAAAAACACGAGTGGGAACAATTGAATGTTAAGGTAAAGGCGCTTGAAAAAGCACCCCTGTTCATTGACGACACGCCTTCCCTGTCCATTTTTGACTTAAGAGCAAAAGCACGTCGTTTGGCGTCCCAACATGGTATAAAACTTATCGTAATTGATTATTTACAATTAATGACAGCTGGTGGCAGCCAAAAAGGGGGCAATCGTGAACAAGAGATATCTACCATTTCGCGTAACCTTAAAGCTTTGGCCAAGGAATTAAATGTACCTGTAATAGCATTGTCACAATTATCGAGAGCGGTTGAGACACGTGGTGGCAGCAAAAGACCTATTCTTTCCGATTTACGGGAGTCTGGGGCAATTGAACAAGATGCTGATATAGTTTCTTTTATCTATAGACCAGAATATTACAAAATTGATGAATGGGATGACGAAGAAAGAACCCCAACACAAGGTCAGGCCGAGTTTATTGTGGCCAAACATCGTAATGGTGGTTTGGATAATATTAGGTTAAAGTTTGTGGGTGCCTTGGGTAAATTTGATAACTTAGATGACTTTGATTCGCCTTTTGAGTTTCAATCAAAGATGAATGCCAATGACGAAAATCCATTTGCCACCCCTAAACTCCCAAGTACAGACGAAGCTTTCGGTAGCACGCTCAACGAAGATGATGCCGATGATGATGGGGGCATTCCTTTCTAAATTCAAGCTATTTATTTTTTCATCTATATCCTTTAGATTACTACTGACAACAGTATTCTTATTCTTGGTAAGCCAATTGTCTGCCTCTGTGATTTTGATTCCCATGGATTCGGAAAGCCAAAAAAATCATTTGAAGGCCTACGGTATTACGTATTGGGTGCTTTCCAAACAGCAAAAGGTACAGTGGTTGCTCAACTTTCGAGGCGGTTCATTTATGATGCCCGATGGCGATGCCATTAGAAAAGAATGTCAAATTCGAGGGGTGTCTTTTGAAGTATTATCAGATGGTCAGGCCAATGAAATATTGGATAATATTAGTAGCCCATCTAGAAATCAAGACGCCGTTATTTTAGAGAAAGCCCCGAAAATAGCTGTCTATTCACCAAAGGACAATCAGCCTTGGGATGATGCTGTAACCATGGTCTTGACCTATGCAGAAATACCCTATGTGACGATTTACGATGAAGAGGTGTTGGACGATAAGTTGGCACTCTATGATTGGTTGCATTTGCACCATGAAGATTTTACCGGCCAGTATGGCAAGTTTTATGGTGCCTACAGGGCCGCCCCTTGGTATATACAAGGTAAGCGACTGGCCGAAGAACGTGCGGCCAAACTGGGGTTTGCCAAAGTTTCTGATGAGAAAGGAGCTGTAGCTGAAAAAATTAGAAGATATGTAATTGGCGGGGGCTTTATGTTTGCCATGTGCTCGGCAACGGATAGTTTTGATATAGCTTTGGCTTCCGAGGGAGTTGATATTTGTGAGCCTATGTTTGATGGTGACCCGTCGGATGCCAATTATCAGGCCCGGCTAAATTTTAATAGAACTTTTGCTTTCACCAATTTTGTGTTGGAGCGCAATCCGCTGCGATATGAATTTTCGTCAATTGATATGACAAGCAGACGACGAGAAGTACCCAAAGAATCGGATTATTTTTCATTGATGGAATTTTCGGCCAAATGGGATCCTGTGCCAACAATGCTGACTCAGAACCACACAACACTCGTTAAAGGTTTTATGGGTCAAACTACTGCCTTTGCACCCGATGAGGTAAAGCCTACTGTAATGGTCTTGGGTGAATGTAAATTAAATGGTGAGGCCCGTTACATTCATGGTATTAAGGGCAAGGGCTTTTTTACTTTTTATGGTGGTCATGACCCTGAAGATTATCAACATAGGGTAGGGGACCCCAAAACAGAATTGGAACTGCACCCAACTTCGCCGGGGTATCGATTGATTTTGAACAATGTTTTATTTCCGGCGGCTAGAAAAAAGAAGCAGAAAACCTAAATATTATATTTTGGAAATCCGTTTATGGAATTTTCTCCAAAATATGTTCTACCCCAAAGGCATCATTGCTCTTGGTTTTAAAATTGGAGACCTTTTTGACATTTGGATGGGCATTCGCCATAGCCACACTAAAATCCGCCAATTGTAACATTTCAATATCATTATTGTAATCCCCAAAAACCAAAAGTTCATGGCTTGCAATGCCATATTCTTTCATAAGTCGCGAAAGGGCAAATCCCTTATGGGCATTCATATGTGAAACATCAACCCAATTGGAGCCTGAAATTTTAACTTTAAGTTCGTCTTCCAATGGTGCAACTGCCGGATAAATGAACTGTTCAGAACTTTCAAAATGATAAATGGCCACTTTTAAAACTTGATCGGTAACCATAAATTGGTCTTCAACAATATTAAATTCGGCATAATATTCTTTGAGTACATCAATGAAAGGCTGCGAACTGCCGCTTACATAGGCATTCTCTTTGCTGCAAAGTACTGGATGTGCTCCATTAAGTGGTTTCACAAGAGAAAGAATATGCTTTACTTGAAGGTTGGTAATGGGCGTCGTCAACAAAACCTCATTCTTGCGTTTGACGAAGGCGCCATTTTCGGCAATAATGACGATATCATCCTTGATGGGCGCCAATTTGGCTACCATACTGCTGTATTGGCGGCCGCTTGCGGCAACAAATAGAATTCCTTTTCTTTTTAATTTTTCAAACAAATTAAAAAAGCGATCACTCACTTCATGATTTGAATTGAGCAAAGTGCCATCCATGTCGGTGACCACCATTTTGATGTGTGACAAATCCATTATTTAAAATTAGGCAGCAAAGGTAACTTTTGATGCATAAATGCTGTGAAGTTTATCTTAATTTCACACTTATGAAATTTTATCAATCTGAAATTCGACTAAAACCACTTGGGCGAGGTTTTCATATAATCACCGATGAGGTGCTTAACGCCTTGCCCCAAATAGCAGGTATCAATATCGGTTTGCTTCATATCTTTATAAAGCATACCTCGGCAAGTTTGACTATAAATGAAAATGCCGATCCAACTGTAAGACTCGATTTTGAAAGCCATTTCAATCAAATGGCGCCCGAAAAAATGCCCTATTACCTTCATAATTATGAGGGTCCCGATGATATGCCCGCTCATATTAAGGCCTCTTTATTAGGGTCATCCGTACAAATACCCATTACCAAAGGACAACTTAATTTGGGTGTGTGGCAAGGTATTTATCTATGTGAACATAGGGATAGGGCTCTGGGCCGAAGCATAGTAATTACCTTGGTCGGAAATTGATAGCTGCTTTTTTTTTAACTTGTGGTATCTAAAAAACTGAACCATGGCCTCGAAAGAATCGATTTTAAACAAAATTCAAATTTTAATTACCAATCATTTTGAAACTCCGGAGAAAGCATTTGAGTTCTTTGATGAAGATGGAGATGGCAAATTGCAAAAAAGCGAAGTGGTTGCACTTTTAAAACAAGCGAAAATAAGCGGCTTCATTCGCGGTATTGTGGCAACAAGGCTTATGGAAGCCTATGATGCCTCAGAGGATGAATATATAGATTGGGAAGAGTTTAAGGCTGCAATAGCTAAAATTAATGCATCGGTATAAATCAAAAAAGCCCACTTGTACAAGTGGGCTTTTTTAAGCGGGGTAAGTTTAAATGAATTCTTATTTTACCTTCTCAACGATAGCTTTGAAAGCATCTGGGTGGTTCATTGCCAAATCGGCCAATACCTTACGGTTTAGCTCAATTCCGTTGGCTTTAACCTTGCCCATAAATTGTGAGTAAGACATTCCGTGTAATCGGGCACCGGCATTGATTCTGGTGATCCAAAGTGCACGAAAGGTTCTCTTTTTGTTTCTACGGTCACGGTAAGCATAAAGCATTGCTTTTTCTACCGCATTTTTGGCTACTGTCCAAACGTTTTTACGTCTTCCAAAGTAACCTTTGGCTTGCTTCATCACTTTTTTTCTTCTAGCTCTTGAAGCAACTGAATTTACTGATCTTGGCATAATGTTACATTTTTTTGTAGTGGGCGGTCAAAACGACGCTTTAGGCCCAACTCCATGGTTAATAATTAATGTACCTCTTGAACGTTTACTTTAAACGTAATTGTTCTTTAATACTATTGACATCGGCTTGATGAACAAGAGTAGAGTGTGTTAACTTTAGTTTACGCTTTTTTGATTTTTTGGTCAAAATATGACTCTTAAAAGCGTGTTTTCTTTTGATTTTACCAGAACCCGTCAGCGTAAATCGCTTTTTGGCACTGGATTTTGTTTTCATCTTAGGCATTTTTCCTTTTTTATAAATTTAGCTGATATACTATCAGCATCCCGCTTACTTTTTACTTGCTTTGGGCGCTAAGAACATGGTCATTCGCTTACCTTCTAACTTTGGCATTTGTTCAACCTTTCCATAATCCTCCAACTCCGAAGCCAGTTTCAATAATAAAATTTCTCCTTGGTCCTTATATACTATTGAGCGACCCTTAAAAAAAACATACGCTTTTAATTTTGCGCCTTCCTTTAAAAACTTTTCGGCATGCCGCTTTTTAAATTCATAGTCATGATCATCGGTCTGCGGACCAAATCTTATTTCTTTTACGATTACTTTGGTCGCTTTGGCCTTCATGACCTTCTCGCGTTTTTTTTGCTCGTACAAGAACTTCTTATAATCAATAATCTTACAAACTGGGGGTTTGGCCTTTGGTGAAATTTCAACCAAATCCAATTCCAGTTCTTCGGCCTTATCCAAGGCCTTTCTTATAGGATAAATTCCTACTTCAACATTGTCCCCTACCAGTCTTACTTCTGGTGCAAGAATCTTTTCATTGATATTATGAGGGTTTTTGTTCTCCCTTCTTGGTTGGGGTTTAAATCTTCTTCGTATTGCTATGACTTGTATTTTTTAATTAAACTAATTTTTAGAACGACTTTAAGGTACTATTTATTTCTTTTGAAACCAAGTCTGAAAAAGCACCTATCTCTATGCTCCCCAAATCTTCACCGCCATGTCTTCTGACCGCAATGGTATTGGCTTGCTCTTCATTTTCACCAACAATAAGCATAAAGGGTATTTTCTTTAATTCAGCCTCGCGGATTTTCTTTCCTACAGTCTCGTTCCTATTATCAATGAGCGCGCGAATTTCGTGATTTTCCAGTGATTTCAAAACTTTTTCGGCATATTTTTCATGTTTCTCGCTGATGGGCAAGACAATGGCTTGTTTTGGAATAAGCCATAATGGAAAATTCCCTCCTGTATGTTCCAATAATAATGCCACAAAACGTTCCATGCTGCCAAAAGGGG
Organism: Croceitalea sp.; assembly: GCA_013001145.1. GTDB lineage: Bacteria > Bacteroidota > Bacteroidia > Flavobacteriales > Flavobacteriaceae > Croceitalea. Next base: position 10,305 of record JABDND010000019.1, read on the forward strand.
CCCTGTGAATCATCACAGGCCTGTGCAACTCATTGTCACTTCCTTTATAAGTGAGATCAAATCGTTCAGGCAAGTTATAATCTACCTGTATGGTGCCCAACTGCCATTGTCTTCCGAGAGCATCTTTGACCATAAAATCCAATTTGGGGCCATAAAATGCTGCTTCGCCCTTTTCAATTACATATTTCAATCCTTTTTCTTCAGCTGCATCTATAATGGCCTGTTCCGCTTTTTCCCAATTTTCAACAGAACCTATATACTTTTCTGGTTGGTCTAAATCACGGACAGAAACCTGGGCCGTGAAATTGTCAAAACCCAGAGACCCCAATACATATAAAGAAAGGTCTATCACATTTTTGAATTCTTCATGTAATTGATCTGGCGTACAAAAAATGTGGGCATCATCTTGGGTAAAACCCCTTACTCTCGTTAACCCATGTAGTTCACCACTTTGCTCATATCTATAGACCGTTCCAAATTCGGCATATCGTTTGGGCAAATCTTTATAACTAAAGGGGCTCACATTATAAATTTCGCAATGATGTGGACAATTCATCGGCTTCAACAAAAACTCTTCATCTTCCTTTGGGGTATGGATGGGTTGAAAACTGTCTTCTCCATATTTAGCGTAATGACCAGAAGTAACATAGAGCTCTTTCTGTCCAATATGAGGTGTTGCCACCATTTCATAGCCCGCCTTTTTCTGGGCTTTTTTTAAAAAATCTTCCAATCGTTCCCTTAACGCCGCTCCTTTTGGTAACCACAAGGGTAGACCTTGTCCCACCTTTTGTGAGAAGGCAAACAGTTCCAGCTCTTTGCCCAATTTTCGGTGGTCTCGTTTTTTGGCCTCCTCGAGCAATTCCAAATATTCAGTAAGTTCTTTCTGTTTGGGAAATGAAATACCGTAAACCCTGGTGAGTTGCTTATTGTTTTCATCACCTCGCCAGTATGCGCCGGCCACACTCAATATTTTGATGGCTTTTATGATGCCTGTATTGGGAATATGACCTCCTCGGCACAAATCCGTAAACGAGCTATGGTCGCAAAAAGTAATCTCGCCATCGTTTAGGTTTTCAATAAGTTCTACCTTATATGAATTGTTCTGTTTTTTATAGAATGTAAGGGCATCGCTTTTTGAAACCTCGCGCATAGCAAAGTCATGTTTGCCCCGAGCAATTTCAAGAGCCTTCTTCTCAATTTCAGGAAAGTCCTTTTCAGAAATGGTGTGTTCACCAAAATCTACATCGTAATAGAAGCCATTTTCAATTGCTGGCCCAATAGTGAGTTTAATACCTGGATATAATTCTTCCAATGCTTGGGCAACTACGTGAGAGGTTGAATGCCAAAATGCCTTTTTGCCCTCATCGTTGTTCCAAGTATATAGAGTAAGACTACCATCTTGATGTAAGGGAGTTGTAGCCTCTATTGTACGGTCATTAAATTTTGCAGAAATTATGTTCCTTGCCAAACCTTCGCTGATGCCTTTGGCCACATCAAAAGGCGAACTGCCTTTCTCAAATTTTTTAATGGCCCCATCGGGTAGCGTAATATTAATCATTTTTTACAGGAAATTAGAATAGCAGCAAAGATAACACCTTGTATGGATGCCACAATATTAGATGCGTTTGATTTTCAATTCTTATAATAAGGTTAAATTATTTTTTTGACTCTTAAATTTATTGTATATTCAAAGTTCGTTTTGTGCGATAATTTTGGTTATAATTAGTTGTCTTTCAAAGTGTTGAAATTATTATTGATTTTATTTTAAAAACATTTTGTCGGATAAATAAAACCTTTCTATATTTGCACCCGCTTTGCAGGTGATGCAGGGATGAGGAAAGGCAGATTGGCATGTCCGCGAGGGGTGTTTTTTTTGTTTTTTTGGAGAGAAAGAGAAGTTCATATACATATTGGAAATAGACAGCGTAAAAGAGAATAATTATTAAAGAACCATTTTGACGTCAAAGGACTTTTAGATGTGTTGCATTGGGTGTCGAGACATTCAAAGATCAACAATGAA
>JABDND010000075.1 GCA_013001145.1 Croceitalea sp.
ATAAAGAAACATCACTATGCTCCAATATTTCCGTATCTGATTGGCCTATGCCAGATGTTTCCAAGATAATCAGGTCATATTTGGCTGCCTTTAATATACCAACAGCTTCACTTACATATTTTGATAATGCCAAATTCGATTGTCGTGTCGCCAATGAACGCATGTACACGCGATCATTATTTATGGCGTTCATTCGAATACGATCTCCTAAAAGGGCGCCACCGGTTTTTCGTTTTGAAGGATCTACAGAAATTATCCCAAGTTGTTTATTCGGAAAATCATTCAAAAATCTTCGAATCAACTCATCCACCAAACTTGATTTGCCTGCGCCGCCCGTTCCGGTTATTCCCAATACAGGTGTGGTGTCTGTTGTTTTACTGTTTTTAAACACTTCTTCAAAAACATCATGTCTATTTTCAGCTAAAGAAATCAATCGCGCAATGGTATTGACATTTTTTTCTTTTAAAAGGGAATCCACAGTTTGGTTCTTTTTAAGAACAAGCTCTGGTACTGGAGTGTCACACTGTTTGACCAAATCATTGATCATTCCCTGAAGGCCCATTCTGCGACCATCATCTGGCGAATAAATTCTAGTAATGCCATAGTCCATTAAAACCTTGATTTCCTTAGGAAGGATTACCCCGCCGCCACCGCCAAATATTTTGATATGTCCGGCACCTTTCTCTTGAAGAAGATCGTACATGTATTTAAAATATTCATTGTGCCCGCCTTGATATGAAGTCATGGCTATGGCATTGGCATCTTCTTGAATTGCACAATTGACCACCTCTAAAGCGCTGCGGTCATGACCCAAATGAATGACCTCTACCCCTGTTGACTGAATGATACGTCTCATGATATTTATGGCCGCATCGTGACCATCAAATAGTGAGGCTGCGGTAACAATTCGAATTTTATGTTTGGGCTGATAGGCCTTTACTTGCTCCATTATCAAAAAACAATCGATTTACGCCATGCAATTTACGATAAATGCAAAGAAAAATGATTTGTGTTCAGAATTTTATAAAAAATTATCGAGTAAGGGTTTCCTTTTTTAGAATAGTATAATTTTGACACCTTAATACAAGTTTTGAAACTTACCATATTAATTCATTGTCCGGACAGCGTTGGCATTATCAGCGCAGTCACTAATTTTATCCACGTTAAAGGTGGAAACATTGTCTATTTAGATCAACATGTTGACAAGGAGGCAGGTGTTTTTTTTATGCGTTTGGAGAGTGAATTTGAGCAGTCCTTAAATGTTGATGGCCTCACCAAAGAATTTGAAGGCAATCTAGCCCTACCTTATAAGATGGCTTGGAGTATTCACCAATTGGGAGTCAAAGCCCGTATGGCCATCTTTGTCTCTAAATACAAACATTGCCTTTACGATTTATTGAGTCGTTATGATTCTGGGGAATTGGCTGTTGAAATTCCGTTTATTTTGAGCAATCATGCCGATCTTGAAAATATTGCCAAGCAATTCAATGTGCCCTTTTACCATATTCCAATATCCAAAAAGAATCGCAATGAAGCTGAGGCCCAACAATTGGATTTGCTTAAGAAACATCGTGTAGACTTTATAGTTTTGGCTCGCTACATGCAAATTGTGAGTTCAAAGCTTATAGATGTCTATACCAATAAGATTATAAATATCCATCACTCCTTTTTGCCCGCCTTTGCAGGAGCAAAACCGTATCACGCTGCATTTAAAAGAGGGGTAAAAATTATCGGCGCTACGAGTCATTACGTTACTGCCGAACTGGATGCCGGCCCTATTATTGAACAAGATGTCACCACGGTATCACACGCGCACAGCATCGCCGATTTCATTACCAAAGGTCGTGATTTGGAGAAAATTGTTCTATCGAGAGCCGTAAAACTGCACCTGCAAAGAAAGACCATGGTCTACAACAACAAGACCGTCATTTTCACCTAGTGAAAAATATGGCAATTCTTGACAATAAAGAAAAAAATGCCCCGTTATAACTTCAAGAAAATAAGGCGATTATGAGTGATTGCCAAAGTTCAATTAACTTTCGTGTTTAAGAATTAATTGAATGTTCTACAAATTATTTGAGTTAGCATTTTTGAGTTAGTTAGTTAAAAAACCGATGCATGCATCGGTTTTTTTTATATCCTCATCTTAAGTATTATTCTATTGATTAAGAGATGACAAATATTGAATCACTTTTTCATTGAAGACCATGGGCTGCTCAACATTCACCACATGCCCGCAATTGGCCACCACAAATAACTCCGAACCGCCATGGGTTTTTACAATTTGCTCTATGGTGGGCAAAAAAAGGTAATCTTCTTGCCCCATAACATATAAGGTGGGTATTTTTATATCGACCATTCTAAAAAAACGAAGTAGCGGATTAATTTCAGAAGTCAACCTAAACCAACGAATGAATTCTTTCTGATATAATTTTTTGGCCTCTCGAACAAATAGTAAGCGTGACTCTTTATGATTTTTATTGGGCATAATGACAAACGCAAAAAATTTATAGAGCCATATATAGGGTACTACTGACTTAAATACTATGCCCAAACGCATGAGCACCTGTGATCTAAAGTTTAATTTCATAATGGCACCACCCATAACCATACTTGCCACTCTATCGGGATGTCGTTCGGCCATATTTCTGATGAGAATTGTGCCCAATGAAATACCTACGAAATGCGACTTTTCAATATTTTCATGATCAATGACCTCGACAATATCATCGGTTATCGAGTCAAAAGTATATTTATCATTGAATGCATCCTTTAAATTTGGTTTTGAATTGCCGTGGCCTCTTAAATCAAGGAGCAATACATTGAAATGTTTTTTAAAGTCGCGAAGTTGTTTGTACCAAATAGTTGAACTGCCCCCTGCACCATGAACGAAGGTCACCCATTCTTGGGAAGATTTATGAACATATTTAGTGTAATGGAGCAAGCTCAATTTTTGCGTTAAAAGTACATTAATTTTCAAGCAACCTAGTGCATTTATAATAGTCCTCAGGTTACATTTTAGTCAAATTTAGACAAACTACCTGATTTTTAGCCGTATACACTCTTTACCTAACATCCAAAAGCCAGTTTTGAACGTATCTTTATAGGAACAAATCTTATGACATGGAAAATCAAAATTGCAAGGTTGGTGCAGTGACACCAATTACAAGTGTAAATCAAGCAGCAACTGTTTTAGAATACAGGTACCAGTACTTTTTAGAAATGGCATCGGCCACCGAGCGTTTTGACAATCATCTTCGCGAGTTTTTTCAGTCAAAGGCTGAATACTTGAAGAAAATATTGGAAAACTTAGCGTAATTGATCAGCGACCTATCCTGATAGTTTAGCCAACTCCTCTTTCATTTGCTTTTGCATGGCTTGGGCTTTCTTTGCCGCTTGTGAAGCATAATCATCTTGGTTGGAGGCATAAATAATACCCCGGCTGGAATTTATCAATAATCCCACATCTTTGGTCATACCATATTTGCAAACCTCTTGCAAATTGCCCCCTTGTGCTCCCACACCGGGCACCAGTAAAAAATTTTCAGGTATAATTTGTCGAATTTCTGTGAGATATTCCGCCTTGGTAGCGCCAACCACATACATTAGATTTTTACTGTTCTCATAGGTTTGAGATACTTTTAGCACCTCTTTGTATAACTCCAATTCACCTAACTTTTTTGTTTGAAAATCAAAAGCTCCTTTATTGGAAGTCAATGCCAGTAAAATGGTATGTTTGCCTTGAAATGCCAAAAATGGCTCCACGGAATCCCGGCCCATATAAGGTGCAATTGTCAACGCATCAAAGTCCAACGTATCAAAAAATGCTTTCGCATAACGGGTAGATGTATTGCCAATATCCCCTCTTTTGGCATCGGCAATTGTAAATTGTTCCGGATAGTGGGTATTTATATAATTGATTGTCTTTTCCAGCGATTGCCAGCCTTTTAGACCATAGGCCTCATAAAAAGCAATGTTGGGTTTATAGGCTACACAATACTCTTGGGTAGCATCAATAATGGCCTTGTTAAAACTAAAAATGGGGTCATCATCTTTTAAGAGATGCGGAGGTATTTTGTCCACATCGGTATCCAGACCCACACATAAAAAAGATTGTTTTTTCTTGATTTGGGCTATAAGCTGTGCTGTAGTCATTAATTAAAATATTTCAGACGCTTCTTTTAATTTTTCGGTATTTTCAACCAAGCGCAGCTCATCGATTATCTTTTGAATATCACCATTGAGAATGTTTTGCAAATCATAAAGGGTCAATCCTATTCGATGGTCAGTTACCCTACCCTGAGGATAATTATAGGTGCGGATTTTTGCTGATCGATCACCACTGCTTACCTGTGAATTCCTTTTGGCGGCATCGGCTTCTTGTTTTTTGGCCAATTCCATATCATACAGCCTTGAACGAAGCACCTTAAAGGCCTTTTCTTTGTTTTTATGCTGTGATTTTTGGTCTTGGCATTGGGCCACCAGACCAGTTGGTATGTGGGTCAAGCGAACTGCAGAATAGGTGGTGTTGACCGATTGGCCACCTGGTCCTGATGAACAGAAAAAATCGACCCGTACATCTTTGGGGTCAATTTGTACATCAAAATCTTCCGCCTCTGGTATGACCATTACCGTTGCGGCACTGGTATGAACCCTTCCCTGGGTTTCCGTCTGTGGTACGCGCTGCACCCTATGCACGCCGGCTTCAAATTTTAAAGTACCGTATACATCTTCCCCCATGACTTCAAAGTGAATTTCTTTATAGCCCCCACTGGTACCTTCACTCAAATCTATAATATTGCTCTTCCAACCTTTCGATTCACAATACTTGGCGTACATTCTGTACAAATCTCCGGCAAAAATACTGGCCTCGTCACCGCCGGTACCAGCTCTGATCTCCATTACAACATCTTTGGCATCTTCAGGGTCTTTTGGAATGAGCATTACTTTGATTTCCTCCTCCAGAAGCGGTAAGGCCTCTTTAGATTCATCATATTGCATTTTGGCCATTTCCACCATTTCAGGGTCACTGCCATCGGCTATAATTTCTTCCGCCTCTTTCAAGTTATTGGTTAATTCAATATAATCACTGCGCTTATCGACCAAAGTCTTGAGATCCTTGTATTCTTTGTTCAATTGAACGTATTTCTTCTGGTCAGAAATAATATCTGGCTGTATGATCAAATCGGCAACCTCATCAAAGCGTTGCTTTATAATATTCAGTTTATCAAGCATGTTTCAGTCCCTCGTATAATTCAGCGAATTTACAATTTTTAAAGGATTCAGTGAGTTGTAATTTACTGTTCGAGCACAAAGGATGTGCCCAAACTTACAATTGTTGCATTAAGACCATTGCTACGATCGTAATGGCTTAAACGAAGGTCAACACTTTTCAAACCAAAAAAGAATACTTTGGTTTTAGTAAATATATCCTTGTATTGAAACCCTAGGCCGTATTGATTGGCACTGTAAGCTGATAAATCAAAATCGGAGGTGTAAAATTCGAAGCTTGATCGCGCCTCTTCTTTAGCGTAAAAATATTTTGATGCGGATTGTGAATAAAAGCGATAATTGGGATAGATGGTAAATTTGTTGCCCAATTTAAAGGGAATCTCCAAATTGGCCGTATGTGCAGTAACACCCCAATCATCAGCATAAAAACGGTAGTATGCCCTAACGATTGCCAAGTCATTTACAAAATAATTGAGCCTTGCCCCCAAAGGTATTTTATAACGCGTA
>JABDND010000108.1 GCA_013001145.1 Croceitalea sp.
CACATCGGAAATGATGTAGGGCAGATCTTCTTTGGTTACCTTTTCTTTCTTATCGCCCAATTCAATAATCCGTTCCGTCACCTTTTTTACCTCTTCATCATTGAGGGTCAATCCCAGTTCTTGAAGGTTCTTTAGAATATTGGCTTTGCCCGATGTTTTACCCAGCGCATACTTGCGCTTTCGGCCAAAACGCTCTGGTAAAAGATTATTAAAGTAAAGATTGTGTTTATTGTCTCCATCTGCATGTATACCAGCAGTTTGTGTAAAAACATTATCGCCCACAATGGGTTTATTGGCGGGAATGCCAAAGCCTGTAAAGGTAGAGACCAATTTGCTCACTTTATACAGGGCTGATTCTTCCACTTGGGTAGTCACTTCGGGTAAAAAATCATTGATTACGGCAATGGTACTGGCCAGGGGTGCATTGCCCGCACGTTCGCCCATTCCGTTCACGGTTAAATGCAAACCATGACAACCCCCTTGTAGGGCTTCAATAACATTGGCAACGCTCAGGTCATAATCATTATGCCCGTGAAAATCAAAATGAGTGTTGGGATAACGTTTGACAATTTTACTAATATATTCTGAAGTTTCAGACGGGGTTAAGATGCCCAAGGTGTCGGGCAAAAGAATGCGTTTGATGGGCTGTTCCGCCAGAAAATCCAAAAACTGAAACACATACTCTTGCGAATTGCGCATGCCATTGCTCCAATCTTCCAAATACACATTGGTGTCGATTCCGGCTTTATGCCCTAAATCAATCACCTTTTTGATTTCGGCGAAATGCTGCTCCGGTGTTTTTTTAAGCTGGTGTGTCAAATGGTTCATAGAACCTTTGGTAAGCAGGTTTTGCACTTTTGCACCTGCCCTTTGCATCCATTCAATGGAAATGCCTCCATCTACAAAACTCAAGACTTCAACGCGGTGCAGGGCATTGTTTTCCTTGGCCCAATCGGTGATGCTTTTTACGGCATTGAATTCACCTTCCGATACCCTTGCAGAAGCTACTTCAATGCGATCTACCTTTAGCTCATCCAACAATAACTTGGCCAAGGTCAGTTTTTCGACTGCCGTAAAAGAGACGCCTGAGGTCTGTTCACCATCCCGAAGGGTGGTATCCATAATTTCTATGGTTCTAGCCATGGGTATTGGGGTATGGGATTATAAGGGCGTATTGGCCGCAAATGTTTTGATTTGATCTTCTAGGTTCAATAAATAGTCAATGTCATCAAAACCGTTCAATAAATTGTCTTTTTTGTAATCGTTGATACCAAAGGTTTCAAATTTGCCCGATGCCAAAATGGTAATGGTCTGCTTGGGCAAATTGACTTCCAATTGGGTATTGGGGTCGGCCTCAATGGCCTTGAATATTTCGTCTAATAACTCTGGGCTTACTTGAACGGGGAGCACACCAATATTTAAGCAATTACCCCTAAAGATATCGGCAAAAAAGCTGGAGACCACACATCTGAATCCGTAGTCATAAACTGCCCAGGCCGCATGTTCGCGGGAAGAACCGGAACCAAAGTTTTTGCCACCCACCAATATTTTACCACTGTAGATAGGATTGTTGAGCACAAATTGCTCTTTGGGCGTATTATCTGAGTTATAGCGCCAATCACGAAATAAATTGTCACCAAAACCTTTACGCTCCGTGGCCTTTAAAAAGCGGGCCGGGATTATTTGATCGGTATCCACATTTTCAATGGGCAATGGAACTGCAGAACTTTTAAGTACGTTGAATTTATCGTATGCCATGTTTGTTGTTTATGCGTTAACGGTTTCTTGAAGTAATGTTCTTGGGTCTGTAACCTTTCCGGTCACTGCAGCCGCGGCCGCCACCAATGGACTGGCCAAAAGGGTACGTGCGCCGGGACCTTGCCTTCCTTCAAAATTTCGGTTGGAGGTACTTACTGCATATTTGCCTGCAGGAATTTTATCATCGTTCATGGCCAAACAAGCCGAACATCCAGGCTCGCGCAGCTCGAAACCAGCTTCATGCAAAATGTCCAAAATACCTTCTGCCTTGATGGCGTCCTCAACACGATGGGAGCCAGGGACCAACCATGCGGTCACATTGGCTGCCTTTTTTCTTCCCTTAACAATGGAAGCAAAAGCTCTAAAGTCTTCAATACGGCCATTGGTACAACTTCCCAAGAAAACAAAGTCAATGGGTTTGCCTTGCATTTCTTCGCCTTCGTTGAAATCCATATAGGCCAAAGATTTTTTATAGGTAGCTACGCCACCTTCAAGACTTTCAGCTTTGGGGATACCATTGCTGATTCCCGTTCCCATGCCCGGATTGGTACCGTAGGTGATCATGGGTTCTATGTCACTGGCATCAAAATGTAGTTCTTTGTCAAAAGTAGCGTTTTCTTCAGAATAGAGTGTTTTCCAATAGTCCATGGCTTTGTCCCAGGCAGCACCTTTAGGGGCAAATTCACGGCCTTTTACATATTCAAAAGTTTTCTCATCGGGCGCAATCATACCGCCACGAGCACCCATCTCTATACTTAAGTTACAAACGGTCATACGACCTTCCATACTCATATTTCGAAACACCTCACCAGCATATTCCACAAAATAACCCGTGGCACCCGAGGTGGTCAATTTTGAAATGATGTACAAGGCAACATCCTTTGGTGTTACACCAAAGCTTAGGCTTCCATTGATGTTTATGCGCATGCTTTTGGGTTTTGGCTGCATAATGCATTGGGTGGCCAAGACCATTTCAACTTCTGACGTGCCTATACCAAAAGCGATGGCGCCAAAGGCACCATGGGTAGAGGTGTGTGAATCGCCACAAACGATTGTAGCCCCTGGCAGCGTAATGCCGTTTTCCGGACCGATAACATGAACGATACCGTTTTTTTCATGGCCCAACCCCCAATATGGTATACCATGTTCAGCTGCATTTTTTTCCAGCGCTTTTAATTGATTTGCCGATAAAACATCTTTTACCGGTAAGTGTTGGTTGATAGTAGGGGTATTATGGTCAGCAGTCGCAAAAGTGCGTTCAGGGTACAAAACAGGAATATTTCTGTTCTTCAGACCCAAAAAGGCTACGGGGCTGGTCACCTCGTGAACCAAGTGACGGTCAATAAAGAAGACATCTGGCCCGTTTTTAATTTTTTTCACAACGTGTGCATCCCACACCTTATCAAATAGTGTATTGCCCATAAAGCTATTTTTTCATTTTCAACAGGCAAATTTATAAATTGTTGACATTCTATAGGCCATACCTAACGTTTCAAATTACGATGTTCAACATACTTTTGGTGATTTGTGATATATATAATTTGGCTTAACTAATATATCCCCAAATAGCTTTATCCTTTACCAAAATGGCATAGGTCTGTCGAATGGGCAAGTTTGCTGGGTCTTCCAGTTTTGGGTCCATCTTTAGGAGTTGTATGGCATAAAACCGAGCGGTTTTCAAAATTTGGTTGTCTTTTACGATATCGGCAATTTTGAGATTTAATAGTCCACTTTGTTGAGTGCCCATTAAATCTCCTGGGCCGCGCAGTTTTAAATCCACTTCGGCAATTTCAAAACCATCATTGGTGCGAACCATGGTTTCCAGGCGTGTTTTTGCATCTGCTGAAAGTTTATGACCGGTCATCAGAATACAAAAACTTTGCTCAGCTCCACGACCCACACGGCCTCGCAACTGGTGTAATTGGGATAAGCCAAAGCGCTCGGCACTTTCAATGATCATAACGGAGGCATTGGGCACATTAACGCCCACTTCAATGACCGTGGTCGCCACCATGATCTGGGTTTCACCTTTCACAAAACGAGCCATTTCATAGTCTTTATCTTCAGATTTCATTTTACCGTGAACGATGGAAATCTGGTAATCGGGCATCGGAAACTCACGCACCACACTTTCATAGCCATCCATCAAATCTTTATAGTCCAAAGCCTCCGACTCTTGAATTAGAGGATAAACAATATATATTTGCCGTCCTTTTTTGATTTCATCTTTAATGAATCGAAACACTTTTAGGCGATTGGCATCAAAGCGGTGTACGGTCGTAATGGGTTTTCGTCCAGGTGGAAGTTCATCAATGACCGAAATATCCAAATCACCGTAAAGACTCATGGCCAAGGTACGCGGAATGGGAGTTGCCGTCATTACCAAAATATGGGGTGGGACTTGATTTTTATGCCACAATTTTGATCTTTGGGCGACACCAAAACGATGCTGTTCATCTATTACGGCCAAGCCTAGATTTTTATACTGCACCTTATCTTCCAATAAAGCGTGAGTGCCTACCAAAATATGAAGCTCTCCGCTTTCAAGGCGTTCATGAATTGGCTTACGGGCCGACTTCTTCACAGAACCAGTCAAGAGTTCAATGTTTACATCCATTGGCCCCAAGAGTTCTTTAAGTCCGTTGTAATGTTGATTGGCCAATATTTCGGTCGGTGCCATCAAGCAGGCTTGAAAGCCATTGTCTATGGCCAAGAGCATGCACATGAGGGCCACAATGGTCTTGCCAGAGCCTACATCACCCTGCAGCAAACGGTTCATTTGGGCGCTGCTGCCCAAATCGTTCCTAATTTCTTTGATGACCCTTTTTTGGGCATTGGTCAGCTCAAAAGGTAGATGCTTGCTAAAGAAGGTATTGAACTTTTCGCCCACTTCGGTAAAAGGAAGGCCCTTGATCTTTTGCTTGCGGATGGCCTTTTTGGAAAGTAGTTGTAATTGCACAAAAAAGAGTTCCTCAAACTTAAGACGGAATTGGGCTTTGGCCAACAAGTCTTGATTATTGGGAAAATGTATATTGAAAAGTGCTTCACTTTTGGAGATTAGCTTTAGTTCATTCAATAGTGAGCCTGATAAGCTCTCGGGAAATTGGCCTTTGGTCTCATTGAACAATTGCTGCACCAATTTGGCCATCACCCTATTGGTCATGCCCGCATTGCCCAATTTTTCGGTCGATGGGTAAATAGGCTGCATAGCAATTTTGAGTCCGGCCTCATGCACACTCAACAGTTCCATCTCGGGATGCGCCATGGAAAAAGTGGCTCCATAGCGATTTACACGGCCAAAAACCACATAAGGTTCGTTAAGTTTTATGTTCTCCCTAATCCATTTGTGGCCACGAAACCAGACCAGTTCCATCTCGCCCGTTTCATCGATAAATTTGGCTACCAGACGCTTGCCACGTTTTTGTTCCACTGTTTTAAGGTGGATGACCTTGCCGACTATTTGCACATCGGCGCTACTATCTTGCAATTGGTTGATTTTGTAATATTGGGTTTTGTCAATATACCTATTGGGATAGCACTGTAGTAAATCATTAAAGGTTTCAATGCCCAATTCCGATTTTAGCAAATCGGCCCTATTGGGACCTACGCCTTTCAAGTAAACTATAGGGGTTTGTAGGAAATTGGGATTCATCGAACTAAAATATGTAATTTGGATAGACAATTGCAATAAAGCCTATATGAGGTCGGTCTATTTTATATTTCTTTTGTTTTTTGCCCATAATCTTCAGGCTCAAAATAAACCATCAGTCGATTTTATACAGGCCGCCGCTCAAATAAAACCACAAGTACCACAAAAAAATTTGGAAGGCACAGTGAACTACCAATTTAAAGTGAATCAAAAAATTGATTCCCTATTTCTTGATGCCCAAAATATAAGTTTCAATCAAATTACGTTGAATGATGAAAACATATCATACGTCAATACGGGGCAAAAATTGATCATCCCTGCCAGTTTGCCCATCGGCTCTTATGAGCTAAAGTTGCATTATGTGGCCATTCCAAAACAAACAGTCTACTTTTTGGGTTGGGATGATTCGATTGAAGGCAATGAGCAAATATGGACCCAAGGCCAGGGCAAATATACCAGTCATTGGTTGCCCAGTTTTGATGATATGACAGAAAAGGTGGAGTTTGATCTTGCCATCACTTTTGATAAGAAATATCAGGTCATAGCCAATGGAGAATTGTTGGAAAAAGTACAAAAGGATAACCTTATCACATGGCATTTTGATATGAAACGGCCAATGAGCAGCTACCTTGCTGCTTTTGCCATAGGTGATTTTGACAAAAAAGAACTGGTGTCGGCCTCTGGTATACCCATTGAGCTTTATTATAATCCCAACGATAGTCTAAAGGTTGAGCCCACCTATAGGTATACCCAAGAGATATTTGATTTTTTGGAAGATGAAATTGGAGTTCCCTATCCGTGGCAGAACTACAAACAAGTGCCCGTACAAGATTTTTTATATGCGGGTATGGAGAACACGGGCACTACCATTTTTTCAAATTCTTTTATGGTTGATTCTATAGCTTTTGTGGACAAGAACTATGTAAATGTGAACGCCCATGAGCTGGCCCATCAATGGTTTGGAAACTTGGTCACCGAAGTTAGTGCAGAACACCACTGGTTGCACGAAGGTTTTGCTACCTATTATGCATATCTTTCAGATAAGCACATTTTAGGCGACGACTATTTTTATTGGAAGCTATATGAATCGGCCAGAACATTGAACTCCATTTCAGAAAATGGTGAGGGCGAAGCGTTGACAAATCCCAAGGCCAGTAGTTTGACTTTTTATGAAAAAGGCGCTTGGGCTTTAATTGCATTAAAAAATGCGGTAGGGGAGAAGGCTTTCAAAATGGGAATGGCCAATTATTTGAAAAAATATGCCTTTCAAAATGTGACAATCAAAGATTTTTTGCAAGAAATTAAAAATGTAGCTGCGCTTGATTTGACCGAATTTGAGAACCAATGGCTAAAAAGCACAACCTTTCCATGGGAAATTGCAAAGAACTTTCTTGTCAACAATTGTAAATCTGTTAAAGAATATTTACACTTTAAATCAAAGTTGGAGAATCAACAGATTGAAGCGAATATTAATCAGTTATTATGGAATGATTCACTTGCCGTTCCCTTTAAACGACAATTGCTATTTGATGGAGTAACTTCACTGGGTGATTCAACACTTTTGAATATTTTGAACAACGAACCATTAAAAGTGCGACAAGCCTTGGCCATTGCTTTGCCGATGGTCAATGAAGATATTAGAAGTGATTTTGACAACTTATTGGAAGACGAAAGCTATGTGACCCAAGAGACCGCATTGTTTAAACTATGGGATGCTTTTCCAGAGCAAAGACGAACTTATTTAAACAAGACCAAGGGTGTTGAGGGCTTTTCCAATAAGAATATAAAATTGCTATGGTTAACACTGGCCTTAATAACACCAGATTTTGAAGTTGAAAATAAACAAGCTTTTTATGTTGAATTGAACAATTATACGGCACCACAGTACCATTTTGAAATTAGGCAGTTGGCATTTCAATATTTGAGCCAAATCAATGCTTTAAGCGATACCGCTATTGCCCATCTAATTGGTGCAACCAACCATCATGTATGGCAGTTTAAAAAGGCATCCATTGATATATTGACTAGTTTTATTGCTGAAGAAGAAAATAAAGAACGAGTAATCGCCGTTGGATACCTACTTAGTGAAGAAGAAAAAGCGATTTTATCTAAATTTTTAACACCATGAAGGCATTGGTTATTTCAGGGGGTGGCAGTAAGGGAGCCTTTGCAGGAGGTGTCGCCCAGTTCTTGATTCAAGAGGCCAAAAATGATTACGATCTTTTTGTCGGCACTTCTACAGGAAGCCTTTTGATTTCCCACCTGGCCCTCGGCAAATTAGATAAGATCAAGCGCATCTATTCATCGGTAAATCAACACAGTATTTTTGATAGCTGTCCCTTTGTGATTAAAAAGCGACATGGTTCGGATATTATCACCATGAACCATTGGACCATAGTCAAGAATTTCATGAAGGGTAAAAACACCTTTGGCGAAAGCAACAATCTTCGCAAACTTATTGGCAACAGCATTACTAAACGTGAATTTGATGATTTAAAGAAAAGCAAAAAAGATGTGGTGGTTACAGTATCCAACCTCTCTTTGAACCAGGTGGAATATAAGTCGATTAATGACTGTACCTATGAAGAGTTTTTAGATTGGATATGGATATCATCCAATTATACACCATTTATGAGTTTGGTCAGAAAAAATGGTTGCGAGTATGCAGACGGGGGGCTGGGTAGTCTAGTGCCTATTGAGGAAGCCATTCAAAGGGGGGCCACTGAAGTTGATGTTGTAGTATTGCATACCGAAGTGAGTTATTATAATCGCATGCCGTCACGCAATCCCTTTGAGTTGATAACCACCATTATGGGTTATATCTTAGACCGCATTGAAAACCAAAATATTAGAATAGGAAAATTGGTCGCAAGTCAACAAAATGCCATTATCAATCTGTACTATACACCAACCATATTAACTACGAATTCGCTCATTTTTGATAAGGAAAAAATGACACGCTGGTGGAAGCGTGGCTATCTGTACGCAAAGAATAAGAATACGGAGAGTATGCCTATTGAACCCAACGTTCAAGAATAATTACCAAATCTCTGAAATTTCCCTTTTGACAAAGGAAAGTGCGGTGGCCGAAGGTGACTGCTTTTCCATATTTTGGTTCAAAATGTCCTCACGCAATTTATCGGCAGAATCTGTTTCGCTCATTGCGGCGGAACGAATCATTTTAATTGTCGTGTTCTTGGCTGCTTTGATAATATTCCAACACTCGTCGCTCATATAAATCTGTTGTGAGAGATTGTGATCAAACTCTGTTTCAATCTGTTTGATCAATAGATTTTCATAATCTGTTTTGTTAGTACTTTTTGGCCCAACCCTTACCACCAAACTGTTGATGCTGATACGCTCTAAAAACAAAACCATGCGCTCATAGGCCTGTAAACGAATGGGGAGTGTTTCTTTCTGAGTGTCCTTCTGTAACAAATAACGTCGGCGGCCTTCCTCGTTTCGGGTATGTAATCTAAAAAAGTAAAATGCAATGGCCCCAGTTACGACGGCAGGTAACAAATAGGCAAACAATTGAAAGATATTATCTCCACTCATGCTAAAACGGTTTGGTTTTTAGTTGAATGTAGAACGGTCATTTTTAACGAAAAGTATACGGTTTAATTCTTAATACTCTCTTTGACATCATCATAAAACTTTACATAATCCGGCGCAAGGCGAAAATTGATGCCTTCTGAAAAATTACCATCTTTAGCCATGACCGTCAATCTTTCTGAGGTAATTCCATGATTTTTTATCAATGCGTTGGCAACGGCTGTGGCCTGTAAATAGGCAATGTCAAACTCCCCGGTCATACTCAAGCCAGTTATTTCGATCTTGCGATCAGGGTTTGACGTGATTACCTGTGCCATTTGACCCAACCATGTATTGGCGGCCTCCGCTAATTTGCCACTTGCTTGGTCTTCAAACATAAAATCCAAAGTCTTTGAAATGACGATGGCCCCTTTTGAAGTGCCCACTTGGGTATCATCACCCAATTGCTGTTTGGTTTTGGTAAGCAAGACAATGGCGGTGGAATCGTTTTTAGAAAATGCCTCATTCAGGCCTTTCAGTTGGGCTTCTTTGGCATTCAAACTCGAAATGGTCTTATTGATGTTCTCGGAGTTTTGCTTTGAAATCTTTGAAAAGTTGTTCAGATTTTGAAGCAAGGTCATATTGGCATCCCGTAATTCCTGATTTTGACTTTCCATCAATTCGGTCTTTGATTGACTGGCGTTGGCCTGCCTTTTCGCCAAAGAAACCGAATCTTTGAGTGCCATTATTTCACTTTTGAGATTGGTAATGGTCTCTAAAAGCTCACTTTTTTTCTGAGCTTGTAGAGGTGCCATAAGGCAACATAATAGGGTAAAAAGAATCGTTTTTTTCATACTGTCGTCACATTATCTTATTAAGGAGGCAATTGATTACATGCTTAGATAATCCAAGGTCAAACCGGTCATGGCCTTTACACCTAAAAGCATTCCGGCATCGTCTATTTTAAAATCGGGCGTATGATGTGGGTAAGATTCGGTTGTCCCTGGTGTCATACCTCCAAGAAAGAAATAGAATCCTGGCACTTCCCTTTGAAAATACGAGAAATCTTCGGCACCCGTCACCGCTTTTTGTATCACCACATTATCTGCGCCGGCCGCTCGCTGCAAAGTGGGTAACATTTTCGCTACCAAGTCTGGATCATTAAATGTGATGTCCGTTGCATCTTTGATTTCACAGGTAGCTTCACCACCATAGGCTTTGGCAATGGTTGCTACCATTTCTTTCATGCGTTTGTTGATATGGTCTTTCATGTCATAATCCAAGGTACGAATGGTACCGATCATTTCGGCGCTTTCTGGTATTATGTTGAAACGAACACCACTTTTGATTTTGCCCACGGTAATGACCGCAGCTTCATTGGTGAGGTTCGCCTCTCTACTGATAATGGTTTGCAGGCCATCAATAATTTTGGCACTTATCAATATGGGGTCCACGCCAGACCAAGGTTGAGAACCGTGGCTTTGTTTTCCTTTTACATTAATGGTAAAGCTTTGTGCCGCTGCCATGGTGCCGCCCGATTTGTAACGGATCATGCCTACGGGAGTTTGAGAATTGATGTGCAATCCAAAAATCGCATCCACATCAGGGTTTTTTAAGACCCCTTCTTTAACCATTAATAATGCACCGCCTTCTTCACCGGGTGGTGGCCCTTCTTCTGAAGGTTGAAATATGAATTTTACCGTACCGTTTATCTTGTCCTTATTTTTGGCAAGCACCTCTGCAACACCCATTAAAATAGCGGTATGGGTATCGTGTCCGCACGCATGCATGACGCCCACTTTTTCTCCCATGAATTCTGTGGTAACATTTGATTTGAAGGGTAGGTCATTGCGCTCAGTTACGGGCAGGGCATCAATATCGGCACGTAAGGCGACCACTTTGCCAGGTTTGTTTCCTTTTAAAATACCGACAACACCGGTATAGGCGACACCGGTTTGTACCTCAATCCCTAAAGATTTTAAGTGTGAGGCA
>JABDND010000133.1 GCA_013001145.1 Croceitalea sp.
AAGTAGATGAAGAATTGTTGATGAACAATATTAAAGCGTTGAAAAGCGTAGCAAAATACGAAGTGCCAAAAGACATCTATAAACTTCCTCAATTTCTCATGACCGATACCAATAAAATTATGAGGAAGAAGACCATGGCGCTCATAAACCCAAGCAAAAATTAGTATTTTTCAGAAAATATATCACCGTGAAAAAAATCATATTCCTTGTTTCAATTCTTATGCCATTTATGACTTGGTCCCAACAAATACTTCCTGAAATCGAAAGGGCACGGGTCATCGACGAGATTTTAGACGATCGCTTCCATAATCTACTTCCTCAATTGATGGATGAGACCAGTATTGACATGTGGGTGGTCATTTCACGTGAATACAATGAAGACCCCGTATTGCGTACCATGCTGCCCGCAAAATGGCTGAATGCACGCAGAAGGACGATTCTGGTTTTTTATAGAAACAAAGGCAAAAACTCCATAGAAAAGTTGGCAGTTGCCCGCTATGACGTGGGCAAGAACATAAGCTCCGCTTGGGATAAAGAAAAAGAGCCCGATCAGTGGTCGAGATTGATGCAATTGATAGAAGAACGCAATCCACAAAAAATAGGATTGAACTATTCCAAAGACCACAATATAGCCGACGGATTGGACAAAACGGATTATGATGAATTTATGGACAATCTTCCCAACAATTTCAAAAGTAGGGTAACTACCGCAGAACAGTTGGCTGTTCGCTGGATCGAGACCAGAACTGAACGTGAGATGGTGATTTACGACCAACTGGTCGATATCACACATGATATAATTGCAGAAGCTTTCTCTGAAAAAGTCATTACGGCTGGGGTCACAACTACATCTGAAGTAGAATGGTGGATGCGGCAAAAAGTTACCGATTTAGGATTGGAAACATGGTTTCACCCCACTGTTGATGTGCAAAGGACAAGCGAAGAACTCGTGTCTCATTTGTATTCCTTTTCCGGTAGACCGGAAGACACGGTCATAATGCCAGGAGATTTATTGCACTGCGATTTTGGCATTTCCTATTTACGATTGAACACAGACTGTCAAGAATTGGCCTATGTGCTTAAACCGGAAGAGACAGAAGCCCCTTCTTTTTTGGTCAACGGACTTAAAGATGGAAATAGGGTCCAAGATTACTTGACCCAAAATATGATTGAGGGTCGAACAGGCAATCAAATATTGGCCAAATCATTGGCCGATGCCAAGGCTGCTGGCCTTCGACCTGCCATTTACACACATCCCCTGGGGCTTTATGGCCACTCGGCCGGCACAACCATAGGTATGTGGGATTCACAAGGCGGAGTAATGAAAGACGATGGAGAAAACTATCCGCTAAATCCTAATACGGTGTATGCCATTGAGCTCAATACTACGATTACCATACCCGAATGGAAACGGGATATTCGTATTATGTTGGAAGAAGCCGGGTTTTTTGGAAAAAATGGTTTTCGCTACGTAAATGGTCGTCAAACAGAATTACTGTTAATTCCTAGGGTTAAGTCACACCAAGGCAATTAGTTACCATGTGTTAATGTTTTCTTGATGTTACGCATCCAAACCATCATTTTTGTATCTTCATAGTAGAAAATTTCTAGCTATGAAAAATTTTACACTTCTTTTAGTTTTTGTAGGTCTTATTGGATTCTCACAATCTACCACCAAACAAATTTCAGGATTGATAACCGATGGCAGATCGCCCATTGCAAACGTTGGAATATCAATTGAGGGTTCATCAACGAACATCTTCTCCAATGACCAAGGCAGATATTCTATTGAAGCCAATGTAGGCGACAATATCAAATATGCCTATCAGGGTCTAAAAACAGTGGTGATAAAGGTCGAAGACGTAACTAGAATATTAAATATTACCATGGTACCCGATGTTCAAGCATTGGACGAAGTGACCGTAATAGGAAGTAATCGAAAGTCACAGAGTGAACTGGCGTTGGAATATCCAACCAATTCTAGACTAATTCGCACTGCTTTTGGGTATTTGAATGCAGATACCGCCCCAGGAAATATTCGATTTTTAAGTGAAGAAGAAATTAACCCTGTGGCAATTTGCATTTTGGATCTATTGCGAAATCAATTCGCAGGGGTAAAAGTCCAAGGTTCTTGCCTTGGGGCCTTTGGTCCAGGATCGGCAGCGGGCCAATTGACAAATATAGTGGGCGGCAGTGCCAATGAAACGGGGGTTGTCGGCTTGGTTAATGAAAACAATGGTGGTATAAACAGTAGTTTGAATACTGGTAAAGTTTTTATAAGGGGCAACAGTTCGTTATTCAATCCACGATCAGCAATTTTTGATGTCGACGGTCAGATTTTCAATGATCCACCCATTTGGTTGGACGTTAAGAACATTAAACGTTTGGCCATTTTGAACAATTTTGCGACGGCGGTGCAATATGGTAGTGCAGGAGCAGGTGGGGTCATAGTCATTAATACGATAACGGCCAGTCCAAAATCTGACACAATTTTTGACCAAGCGCGGTTACGAAACAACTTTGTGGCCAACAATATTCGCACACAGCAAGATGTGCAGCGCAATTGGCCAAGCTATTTGGAGGATATTTATAACAGTTCTTCTTTCGAACAGGCCACTCAGGTTTATGACAAATATGCTTCACAATATGCAAGCCTTCCCTATTTTACGTTGGATATGCAAAAATATTTCAGTCAAAGATGGAATGAAAAGGGCTATGCAGACAATATTGTAGAATCGAACAGGTATCTTTTTGATGGCAATGCGGTGCTTCTAAAAGCTTTGGCATATCAATATCAAGAACAAGGAGAGGCTAACAAAGCCAACGCCGCGTATAAACAAGTGATGAAACTTAGACCCAATTATGCCCAATCTTATTTAGATTTGGCAAATAGTTATCGTGAATTGGGGGATATTCAACAAGCAGCGGCCATTTATACGAGATACAGTTATTTGATTGACGAAGGCCTACTGGAAGCAGACTCTATCGGCGTAGGGCCCATTATGGAAAGGGAGTATAATAATTTCCTGTTATTGGATAAAAATAGATTGGTCAAAGGATCAAATGCAGAATCTTTGTATGTGGCCGAAGAAGATATAAAAGGTACCCGATTGGTTTTTGAATGGAATGACAGTGAGGCCGAATTTGAGCTTCAATTTGTAAATCCAAAAAAGCAATATTTTCTATTAAAACATAGTTTGGCCGATAATAGCGCTATGATTGCGCGCGAGAAGGATTTTGGCTTTAATACTGCTGAATACTTTTTAGATGGTTCCCTGCCAGGTTTGTGGACGGTGAACGTAAATTATTTAGGTAATAAGAGTTTGACACCGACATACCTAAAGGCCACGGTTTATTATAATTATGGTACCTACGCTCAGCGAAAGGAGACCAAAGTATTTAAATTGGCATTAAAGAATGTTCCCTACGAGCTCTTTGATATCTCAGTGGGTGGGAAATTGGTATTAAGATAATTTCAATAAAAGAAGCCCCATGTTAGGGGTTTTCTTCATATTTTAAATAATAGTAAAACTATTAACAAAGAGTACAATACTTTCGATATCTGTTAATTAATAAAAAGGTTAAAAAAATAACTATGAAAAAACTACTTCTCTCAATCGTTGTTACTTTATTGTTTACAACAATTTACGGCCAAGAGCAGCGGACCATTTCTGGTAAGGTTTCTGATGGAAAGATCCCAATGCAGAGCGTAAATATAAGAGTGTTGAACAAAGATGTGTCGACCACAACCAATGCTCAGGGCAACTATCAAATAAGAGTTGAAACAGGTGATAAGCTTCAGTATTCTTATACAGGAATGAAATCGATTACCATTCGTGTTGAAGATGTAACTCGAATTTTAAACCCCATTATGGTACCTGAAATCAATGAACTGGATGAAGTTTTGGTAGAAGGAAGTAGACGAATGTCACAAAAAGATTTGGCGGAAGACTATGTGCTCAACAAAAATATAATACGAACTGCTTTTGGCTTTTTAGATGCGGATAGGGCGGCTGGTAATGTTAGGACCATTGAGGAGTCTGACATTACTGCGGTGAATTTTAATCTTTTTAATTATTTAACTCTGGGTAGATTTCCAGGCGTCAGCGTATTGGACGGACGTGTTTTTATAAGAGGTAAAGGATCCATTGAAAATTCTGCTTCTGCCATATTTGATGTTGACGGCCAAATTTTTACCGATGTACCGACCTGGTTGGATTTAGGGAATATCAAAAGGATTGCCCTACTCAATAATTTAGCAACCACCACAGCCTACGGTAGCATAGGCGCCGGCGGGGTATTTGTCATCAATACTTTTGGTGCTTCCCCCGTTGACAAAAAGATTGTAGATAGGGCAAGGCTTAAAAATAATTATGTCACCGAAAGATTGCTCACCCAAGATGATATTAATAAAAACAAGCCGAACTATTTAAAAGAATTGGAAGCCAGTGCATCTTTTACAGAAGCCAAAGAAGTTTTTGACAGATACGACCAGGCATACCACGCCTCTCCCTACTTTTATTTAGATGCCCACAATCACTTTGTGACAAAATTTGATGCAATTCAATTTGCAGATGGAATTATACAAGATAATTATGGGCTTTTTGAAGGAAATTCAGTGCTTCTTAAGGCATTGGCGTATCAATATCAAGAACAACAACGATTTAGTAAGGCTAATGATATTTTAAAAGAGGTGTTCATATTAAGACCTAATTACGCTCAGAGCTATTTGGATATGGCAAATAGTTATCGCGAAATTAATGAACCAAAAATGGCCGCTTCTATTTATGCCAGATACAATTATTTGCTCGATGAGGGATTTATGCAATCAGACACCATAGGGTTTGGTCCAATAATTGAACGTGAGTTCAATAATTTGCTCACTTTAGATAAAGGCGCCGTGGTCAACAATACAAACCAACTTTTTGTGGCCCAAGAAACCTTTGATGGCACCCGATTGGTATTTGAATGGAATGATGGCGAAGCGGAATTTGATCTGCAATTTGTAAATCCCGAAAATCAATATTATTCATGGAAACATAGCTTGTACGATAATGAGAATGAGATTATGAGGGAAAAAGATTTTGGTTATAATGTTAAAGAATATTTAATAGACAACTCTTTGCCCGGTACGTGGGCCATTAATATCAAATACTATGGTAACAAGAGCCTTACGCCAACTTATTTAAAAGCTACGGTTTACCATAATTATGGTACAAGGGCACAGCAGAAAGAGACTAAGGTGTTCAAACTAAGTTTAAAAGATGTAAATCACGAATTGTTCAAAGTACGCACTACAGGCGGTGTCATCACCAAATAAAGAAAGCTGCTAAAGCAAATGTTTTTACGTTACCGTAGGCCATGATGTTCAATGATTAATAAAGCGTTCCCCGTATGGTTTAATTCCAATACTTCTCTTATGAGATTAAAAATTCTTGTCCCCTTTTTATTGCTCCTTATTGCTGGACTGCAAGCACAAACTAAGCGCACCCTTTCGGGCATAGTGTATGAAGACATTCTAGCGCTTGAAAATGTTAAGGTTTACAATTTGACAAAAGAAGTAAATACTGCGACAGATATTGAAGGAAAGTTTAGCATAGCCGTCGAAACAGGGGATAAGGTTCGTTTTTCTTATGTGGGAATGAGAACCATTGAAATTAAAATTGAAGACGTTACTAGAATACTTAATATAGAAATGTTTCCTGAAGTTACCGAGCTCGATGAGGTGGTGGTACAAAAGAAAAAGCGTTTGTCCCAGGATCGATTGCGTTTGGATTATGATATTAATGAAGATATTGTCTTGACTGGTTTCGGGCTATTGGACACCAAAAAAGCAATTGGTTTTATACAAGTATTGAACAATGATGATTTTAAAAAAAATGGCGCATGTGTTCTTGATTTACTTAGATTGAATTTTACAGGCTTAAGTATTGAAGGTAGCTGCGCCATGCCAGGACCAATAAGTGTTCGCTCAGGTTGGGGCCGTACTGTCATTGAAGTAGATGGACTTGAAAGAGATCCCCATATTATACCTTTGGAACAGGTCAAACGTATTGCTGTTTTTGCCGGATCATCATTGACCAGAAAGTATGGAGCAGGTGTTGGCGGGGTAATTGCCATCAACACTTTTTCGGGTACAAGATTTGGCAATAAAAATGTGGATAGGGCACGACTTAGGGACAACTTTATTGAAGAACCCGATTTAGGCAACCAATACTTAATGGAGAACCAACGAAGAAGCAAAAATCAAAAATGGATTTCGGGTACCGTGACCTATGGTAAAACTCCCATTGCCAATGTCAATGTCGCAGTTGAAAATACAAACAATGCTACCATTACAAACGCCAAAGGCAAGTATAAGATAAAGGCAAGTACGGGTGATATGATTAAATTCTCTTATACAGGTCTTAAAACCATATCAATTAAGGTTGAAGATGTTACCCGCATTTTAAATCCAATTATGTTACCAGCGATTACTGAACTGGATGAAGTTATCGTTGAATCCAGTAGGCGTATTTCCCAAAAAGACTTAGAAGAGGACTACAGAATCAGAAAAAATATTATCCGCACGGCCTTTGGATATTTGGATGGAGACCGGGCACCAGGTAATATTCGTTTTATGCCAGAAGAAGATATTAGCCCAATAGACATATGTATTCTCGATATGCTTCGAGGGCATTTTGCCATGATCAGGGTAAGTGGTAACTGTTCAACGGGCGGTTCCGTATCAATGAGAGGCAGTGGATCCATTAACAACGCATCTGCAGCAATTTTTGATGTGGACGGCCAAATATTTACAGATGCCCCCGTTTGGTTAAGCCCTGGTAATATTAAGCGAATCGCTATCCTCAATGGTCTTGCTACAACGACCATGTATGGTTCAATAGGAAATGGGGGAGTCGTAGTTATCAATACTGTAAATGGTATTCCCAGAGGTAGTCTACTGGTTGATAGGGCAAGCTTAAAAAATAATTTTATAAGTGGTAAAATCCTTTCTAAAGATGATGTTATAAAAAATAGTGCTACATATATGCAAGAGCTCAACACCGCCACTTCATTTATCGAGGCCAAAATTATTTATGAGAAATACGATGATCAATACAAAAGCTCACCATACTTTTTTTTAGACGCATACACTTATTTTTATGAACGATGGAATAAACAAGTCTTTGCGGATAATATCATTCGAGCAAACTATACCCTTTTCCAAGAAAATGCGGTACTATTAAAAGTGTTGTCATATCAATACGAAGCTCAAAAACGTTTTGAGAAAGCGCATGGAGTGTATAAAGAAATCTTTCTTCTGCGCCCCAATTATGCCCAAAGCTATTTGGATATGGCCAATAGCTACCGCGATATCAATGAATCAAAGCAAGCTGCATCGCTATATGCACGCTATGATTACCTACTCAATGAAAAGTACATGAAAAAAGATACCATAGGTTTTGGGCCGATCATTGAACGGGAATACAATAATTTACTATCCATCAATAAAGATGAAGTGATTGACAGCAATTCTGCCCAGAACCTTTATGTGGCTGAGGAAGATTTTAAAGGAACAAGATTGGTATTTGAATGGAACGATAGTGAGGCTGAGTTTGACCTTCAATTTGTCAACCCTGGCAATCAATATTATACTTGGCGTCATAGTTTGGCCGAAAATGCAGAGACAATATATAGAGAGAAAGACCTTGGTTATAATACCGCTGAATACCTGTTAGACGGTTCTTTGCCAGGCACATGGCGCGTTAATGTTAATTACCTTGGTAATAAAAGCCTAAGCCCAACTTACATGAAAGTAACCGTTTATTACAATTATGGGTCTCGCAATCAACGAAAAGATGCCAAAGTATTTAAGCTTAGTCTCAAAAATGTAAACCAAGAATTGTTTAAAATGCAATCGATAGGTTTAGTAGCTTCAGAATAGTTCTCAATGTTCATGCAGTGAATTGCACCAATGAATCATGAAAAGGAAATGAAAAATTTATTAATCCTTTTTTCAATTTTTTTGTGTCAGATATCATTTGCCCAAAAAGATTATAAGGGTAGGGTAATTGACGCCATTACCAAAAAACCTATTCCTTTTGTTAACATTGGCATCGTAGATGCTGGTATTGGCACGGTCAGTAATGAAGAGGGTTTGTTCCATTTATATCTGGAGAAGAACAAATTTGAGCCCACGGCACAGATTCTCTTTTCGGCCTTGGGGTATGAAACTTTTTATATAGCCATCTCAAGTATTGAAATGGTTTACAATGAATATCCAAATATAAGTTTGAAGCCAACGGTATTGAAATTAAATGAAGTCGTGGTTTCCAATAAAGGGGAGCGCTTTATTCAAGACAATGTAGGATATCGAAATTACGGTGAAAAAAACTATGGGTATTGGAAAGATAATATAGCACTTGGCGGTGAGTTGGGCACACGTATCATTACTAAATCGGGTTTGCGAAAACTAAACAGTTTTACGTTTGAAGTTTGGCATAATCCATCTGACAGTTTATTGCTTAGGGTAAATGTATACGATGATGACGGAATTTTGGGAAGGCCAGGCACCAATTTAAATACATCGGGTCAAAACATTATTTGCACAATAAAAAAAGACGACAGAATAGTGAGGGTCGATTTGAAACCCTATGACCTTTATGTTAAAGACGATTTCATCATTTCATTGGAGCTATTAAAAGTATTTGGAGAAGAGGATTTGGGATTGATCATATCAGCAACTTTAAGTGGGTATGGTAGTTATCGAAAATATGCCAGTCAAGATAAATGGGAGCGGATATCAGATTTGAATATGGCTTATTATGTTGAATCGGAGTTGATGGTTTCTGAAAAAATAGCTCAACGTTTTGAACGTAAAGTAGCAAAAAAGAAGAGCAAGCAAAGAACCGTTTCAGGATTTGTAATTCACAAAGGCCGCATGCTATCCAACGTTATGATAGTAAATCAACGAACCAAAGAAATCGTGACCAGCAATGAAAAAGGACGATACACTATTCCAGTTAAAAAAAATGATATTCTCCTTTTTTCAAAAAAAGGATACAATGATGCCTCATTAAAAATTGGGGACAAACCAACTGCCAACGCCCTGATGCAGGTTACCATTGAATAATATCAAACTTGAATAACTCCTAAATTAAAGGGTTTCTCAATTGGTGCATGATTTGCCGCCTCTATGCCCATTGAAATCCATTTTCGGGTATCTATGGGGTCTATAATGGCATCTGTCCATAAATGAGCGGCGGCATAATATGGTGATACTTGATCGTCGTACCTGTTTTTAATTTTATCAAAAAGTTCCTTTTCTTTCGCAGCTGTTATTTTTTCACCTTTCTTTTCCAACGAGGCCTTTTCTATTTGAAGCAAGACCTTGGCGGCCGAATTACCGCTCATCACGGCCAATTCGGCACTGGGCCATGCGACAATAAGTCGTGGGTCATAAGCCTTGCCACACATGGCATAATTACCGGCTCCATAACTGTTGCCTATGACCACTGTGAATTTGGGCACTACCGAATTGCTTACGGCGTTCACCATTTTTGCGCCATCTTTAATAATGCCCCCATGCTCACTTTTGCTACCCACCATAAAACCGGTAACATCTTGTAAAAAAACCAAAGGAATCTTCTTTTGATTACAATTGGCAATAAATCGTGTTGCCTTATCGGCAGAGTCAGAATAGATCACACCTCCAAATTGCATTTCGCCCTTTCCATTTTTAACAACCTTTCTTTGGTTGGCAATGATACCAACGGCCCAGCCATCTATGCGGGCATAACCCGTTAAAATGGTTTTGCCATAATCTGCCTTATACTGTTCAAATTTAGAATCGTCGACCATGCACTCGATAATCTGCAACATATCATACTGGTCTGATCTTGATGCTGGCAATATTCCATAAACATTTTCAGGCTTTTCTTTGGGCTCTTTAGGTTCGGTACGGTTGAAACCTGCCTTTTCAAAATCACCAATTTTGGCTACAATATTCTTGATGGTGTCCAGCGCATCTTTATCGTCCTTTGCTTTATAATCGGTCACACCACTAATCTCACAGTGGGTGGTAGCACCTCCCAGAGATTCATTATCTATGGTTTCACCAATGGCTGCTTTTACCAAATAGCTGCCTGCCAAGAAAATACTCCCTGTTTTGTCAACTATAAGGGCTTCATCACTCATTATGGGCAAATAAGCGCCACCTGCAACACAACTGCCCATCACAGCCGATATTTGGGTAATGCCCATGCTACTCATCACAGCATTGTTTCTAAATATGCGCCCAAAATGTTCTTTGTCAGGAAAAATTTCATCCTGTAAGGGTAGGTAAACACCAGCACTATCAACCAAGTAAATTATGGGCAATCTGTTCTCAATGGCAATTTCTTGTGCCCTCAGATTCTTTTTGGCCGTCATGGGAAACCAAGCCCCGGCCTTAACGGTGGCATCATTGGCCACTACTATACATTGTTTTCCTTTTACGTAACCCATTTTTACGACAACCCCGGCCGAAGGGCAGCCACCATGTTCCGAATACATGTTTTCAGCAGCAAAGGCTCCAATCTCAATGTTGTCTTTATCAGCATCAAGTAAATATTCAATGCGCTCTCGTGCGGTCAACTTTCCTTTGGAATGGTGTTTTTCAATACGTCCTTTCCCGCCGCCGAGGGACACTTTCCCCAAACGCTTTCTAAGTTCTGAAACTTTAAGTTTGTTTTGGTCTTCGTTTTTGTTGAACTTTAGGTTCATAAATAGGGTGATTATGCTGTTTACGGTTTAAAGATAAGCACTAAAACTGATTAAAAAAGAACTATGAAAAGTAAGATAAGATGGGGTATTGTCGGACCTGGAAAAATAGCCCATCAATTCGCCAATGATCTAAAATTGGTTGGTGATGCAGAATTGGTGGCCGTGGCATCCAGAAAGGCCGAACGTGCAAATGAATTTGCGAAAACCTATAGTATACCCCATGTTTTTGACTCGTATGAAGCGCTTTTTGAAACAGACAAAGTAGATGTGCTTTACATAGCTACGCCCCATGTTTTTCATAAAAACTTGGCCATTGCCGCCATGAAAGCAGGTAAGCATGTATTATGCGAAAAGCCCTTGGGTATAAATGCCAAAGAGGTCAATGAAATGATAAATGTGGCTAAAGAGCATAAAGTCTTTTTGATGGAGGCGCTCTGGTCGCGGTTTAATCCTACGATTAGAAAGGTGAAAGAATTATCTGAAGAAGGTACTCTTGGAGAGCTGAAATACGTTAATGCCGATTTTGCATTTTATGCCTTGGACCGTTCTATGGAATCCCGTTTATTTAATCTTGATCTGGCTGGAGGAACCTTGCTCGATATTGGCATCTACCCCGTTTTTCTCGCGTATTTGCTTTTGGGCAAACCAATTCATATTGAAGCGGTTTCAAACTTTAATGTTATAGGGACTGAGATACAGACTTCCATAATTTTTCAATACGAGGCTGCACAAGCCATTTTGTATAGTGGGTTGACCAATGAATCGAGAATGAGCGCCGAAATATCGGGAACAAAAGGCAGTATAACACTTGAACCTCGTTTTCACGAAACTCAAGGGTATACCCTTAAGACCGAAAAGGGAGTGGATTCTGTGCAATTACCTTCGCAAGGCAAGGGCTATACCCATGAAATCATTGAAGTGAACCAATGTCTAAACGCAAAAAAGTTGGAAAGTGATTTATGGTCACACCAAGATAGTCTGTCACTTATTTCGTTGCTTGATGCCATTCGTGAAAAAAGTGGCGTTCGTTTTCCTTTTGAAGTATAAAAGTTTGCCTTCGGTTGTTAATTTTTACGATATTTGATTTTACACAAAAAAACATAGGCTGTATGAGTATGAATAAAAACACTGTACTGGCTTGGGCCACATTTATAATGATTTTTGTTGGGGTTGGATTAATTTCTTTAGGAGCCTTTAAATATAATGAAGTTGCAGGATGGGGCTTTGCATCGGTTGGCGTAGGTTTTTTTGCTATTGCATGGGTTTTCAATGCATTAAAAGGTAGAGTTTAAAGCTTTAGGTCAAATATTTTTCATCCGAATTATTCGAATTTCTTAATTTTCCATTTCAATGTCAGACGATAAAAAAGTCATCTTTTCAATGGCAGGGGTCACAAAGACCTACAAAAATGCCAATACACCGGTTCTTAAGAATATCTATTTAAGTTTTTTCTATGGTGCCAAAATTGGTATTCTGGGTTTAAATGGCTCCGGTAAGTCAACGCTTCTGAAAATTATAGCTGGGGTAGATAAAAACTTTCAAGGTGATGTAGTATTCTCACCGGGCTATAATGTGGGTTATCTGGAGCAGGAGCCACAACTGGATGAAAACAAAACCGTATTGGAGGTTGTTAAAGAAGGAGTGGCTGAAACCGTGGCTATTTTGGACGAGTACAATAAAATCAACGATATGTTTGGTTTGCCCGAAGTGTATGAAGATGCTGATAAGATGCAAAAGCTTATGGATAAGCAAGCGGAGCTTCAAGACAAAATAGATGCAAGCAATGCCTGGGAGCTGGACACTAAATTGGAAATTGCCATGGACGCGCTGCGAACACCTGATTCTGATAAAAAAATAGGTGTGTTGTCCGGAGGTGAAAAGCGCCGAGTTGCTTTGTGCAGATTACTATTGCAAGAACCCGAAATATTATTGTTGGATGAGCCCACCAACCATTTGGATGCTGAATCGGTGCATTGGTTGGAGCATCATTTGGCCCAATATAAAGGAACTGTCATCGCAGTCACACATGATCGTTATTTTTTAGACAATGTTGCAGGATGGATTCTGGAGCTAGATAGGGGTGAAGGCATACCATGGAAGGGTAACTACTCCAGTTGGTTGGACCAAAAATCGAAACGATTGGCACAAGAAAGCAAAACAGCTTCCAAACGACAAAAAACATTGGAAAGAGAACTGGAATGGGTACGACAAGGCGCCAAAGGAAGACAGACCAAACAAAAGGCCAGGCTCAAAAACTATGATAAGTTGTTAAGCCAAGATCAGAAGCAACTGGAAGAGAAATTGGAAATTTATATTCCCAATGGGCCGCGATTGGGCACAAATGTTATTGAGGCCAAAGGAGTAAGCAAGGCTTATGGTGATAAATTATTATATGAAAACCTAAATTTCAACTTACCACAGGCGGGTATTGTTGGTATTATTGGCCCCAATGGTGCAGGTAAGACCACCATTTTTAAAATGATAATGGGCGAAGAATCACCTGATCAAGGTGAATTTATTGTTGGTGAAACTGCCAAGCTGGCTTATGTCGACCAAAGTCATTCCAATATCAATGCTGAAAAATCTATTTGGGAAAACTTCAGTGGCGGTCAAGAATTGGTCATGATGGGTGGAAGACAAGTCAATTCAAGGGCCTATTTGAGCCGCTTTAACTTTTCTGGTAGTGAACAGAACAAAAAGGTGAATATGTTGTCAGGTGGGGAGCGAAACCGACTGCACTTGGCCATGACATTAAAAGAAGAAGGCAACGTACTCTTATTGGATGAGCCCACGAACGATTTAGATGTAAACACATTAAGGGCCTTGGAAGAGGGTCTTGAAAACTTTGCTGGTTGTGCGGTTATCATATCTCACGACCGTTGGTTTCTAGATCGAATCTGTACCCATATCTTGGCTTTTGAAGGAGACTCACAAGTGTATTTCTTTGAAGGATCATTCTCTGATTATGAAGAAAACAAGAAAAAGCGTTTGGGTGCAGATATCATGCCCAAGCGCATCAAGTACAAGAAACTGATTAGATAAGAACAAGGCATACTAAAATGAGGGTTCAGAAAGCTTAAATTCTGAACCCTTTTTTATTTTGTTTAATATTTATTGTTTTAATGGCGTCTGTATGGTCTCTTGTATTTGATTCTGAATCTTTGCTTTATCACCCACTACAATTAATGTCATGTTTTCGGGTATTATATATTTTTTGGTCATTTCCTGCACTTTTTCAGGGGTTACCGCATGCATATTTTGAACTTTGTTCGTTAAAAACGACTCATCCAAATCATGGGTGTCCAAAAATATCATTTGCGAAATAATTCCACCCGGTGTGGAATTTTGAAGTACATAAATGCCTGATTCATAATTGATGATACCGTCCATTTCTTCTTGGGTAGGGGGTTCATTTTGCAACCTTTCGATTTCTTTTTGTATTTCGGCCAGTGAAGCCCCCGTATGTTCTGTGGTTACATCGGCAGCCTCGTACCAAACCCCACTTTTATAGTTGCTGTCCAAACTGCTATATGGTGAGTAGGTGTATCCTTTGTCTTCTCTAATATTGCTAGTGATTCTTGACGCAAAAGACCCTCCTAATATGGAATTGGTTACATCCAATGCAATATAATCTTCATGTGAGGGATCAATAACGGCCAAGCCATAATAAATGGTGGATTGTGGGGCACCGGGGCGATCAATTATTTTTACTTCGTTTGCAACAACGGGTTCCGCAATGTTGTAATTGGCCTCTGTGCCTTCCTTCCAGTCACCAAAGGCAGCTTCAACCGCCTCTTTTGCTGCTTTTGAATCGAAATTACCTGCGATATAAACGGTGGTTCTCAGCGCACCAAAATGAGCATCATAAAACGATTTAATATCTTCTACTGTATAGCTGTCAATCATTTCGTCGGTTGGATAAACACGTCCGTATGGATGGTCCGGATATAGGGTTCCATAGAAATCTCTACTCGCTTGCGCTTGTGGTCTTGAAAGACGTACGGATAGATCACGTTTCATATTGTCCTTTAGTCGTGTCAATTCTTCTTCAGGAAATTTTGGATTTTTCAACACGTCGGCCATTAGTGCAATGGCGTCTGGTGTAAATTCATAAAGAACAGAACTACTAATGGAGGCGGTATGCAATCCAACTCCAATATTGAGATTTCCTCCCATACCTGCCATTTCATCCGCAATTTGTTTGCCGCTTTTAGTGGTGCTGCCTTCTTCCATAAGATCGGCCAAAATATCGCTCAACCAAACCTGGTTTTCATTTTCATCGATGTTTCCTGTTTTAAGACTAAAACGTATGGTGGCCTTAGGTATTGATCCGTAAGGAACCATTACAAGTGTCAGCCCATTGTCAAGGGTAACTACTTCTTTTGTGGGAAGCTTAAAATTTTTGGGTTCGCCGCCTTTTGGTGGCAATTCCTTCTCTTGGCCAAACATAGCTATAGAGAAAGTAAATGCTAAAATATATATAATCGGATTTTTCATTATGATTGTGTTTTTTCGTTATTGGCCAAAAGCGGATTTACAGTTAATATGGTTCTATTGGTTTTAACCAAATATTCGTCGATGGTCTTTTTCACCATCTCGGGCGTTATTTTTTTGAACTCTTCTTCCAATGAGTTTATTCGTGCTGGGTCATCGTCAAAAAGTGCAAAACTACATAATAAATCGGCCCTTCCTAATCCAAAGGTTCCACCAATATCATCGTAGAGCTTAGATCTTATTTTAATAATGGCTTTATCAATCATTTCTTGATTTACACTTGTTTTTAAGTCATTCATTACCTCGTCAATGGAAGCCAAAATATCCTCTCTTGAGGTTTGCGTGTCATACTTAAGGTCATACATCCATATCATTGGACCTTTATAATTGAACATGTTACCCAAATAATTGATTCCGCCACTTACATTAGATGTGAAGCCTTTCTCTTTTTCCAATTTTTGGGCCAATAGACTATTGTCTCCTTGCACCAATATTTGGTCCAATAGTCCCATGGCATAATACTCTGGTGTATTACGTTCGGGCATATGATAGGCCAAAGCAATTGCTGGTTTATTGGCCAGTGGGTCATCTTTTACAAATTCTTTTTCTTCAGTCTGCTTAGGTTCAGAAATATCGGGCTGCGGAGGCAATTCTGAAGCAGGGATATCACCAAAGTATTTTTGAATCCATTTCTTGGTTTCCTCAATTTCAAAATCACCAACTACAGATATGGCTGCATTATTGGGGGCATAATAGGTTTTAAAGAAACTGGCCACATCTTCTAGATTGGCTGCATCCAAATCTTCCAAATCGCCATAGAAATTGTGGGCATTGTACCAATTTGAATTGGCATATTGTGGCATATCAAGCCATGGGAAACCTCCATAAGGCTGATTGAGCACATTTACCTTTACCTCATTTTTCACGACGCCTTGTTGATTGGTAAGATTATCTTGGGTAATGTCCAAACCTCGCATTCTATCGGCTTCCGCCCAAAGCATGGTTTCCAATTTGTGCGACGGTACAATTTCAAAATAGTTTGTAAAATCAAATCGCGTGGAGCCGTTAAGAACTCCGCCATTTTCTTGTACAAGCTTTATGAACTCCATTTTGCCCAAATTATTTGATCCTTGAAACATCATATGTTCAAAGAGATGTGCAAATCCGGTACGGTCTTTAGGTTCAATTCTAAAACCTATGTTATAATACACAGCAACAATGGCCGTTGGAGAAGTTTGGTCTGGCGATAGAATTACCTTTAAACCATTATCCAAGGTATAATATTCTACGGGTACTTTAAATTCTGAAGATGTTGCCGAATTATCCTTATTGTTTTCGTTACAGCTAGTGATGAGCAAAATGGCCACCGTTAGCAATAACATTTTAATGACATATTTCATTTTGTTGATTTTAGTTACTTATTTATTCAATTTATGGTAAGATAAGACAATAACATTTTAAATGAATGTAATTTTATTCACCTTTATCGGCATACCAATCGAGCTGTACGACCTCAATGGAGGCATTTACGTCATTGACCAACGTTTTAAATTTTGAGACATCACTTAAGCCTTCTGTACCTCTGTAATGGTATGGATAAACTTGTTTGGGCTTAAATTCCAAAACGGCATCAGCAGCACTTTCAACGGTCATGGTATAGGGCAGGTTCATGCAAACGAAGGCCTTATCAATATTAACAAGGTTTCGCATTTCGGGAATATCTTCCGTATCGCCTGAAATATATACGCGTTCATCGCCAAGATTAAGTACATAACCGTTGCCACGGCCTTTTTTGTGAAAATCGAGTGCTTCTTCACGTAAGTTGTACATGGGTATGGCTTCAACAACAATACCGTAACGTTCTTTGCTCTCGCCATTGTTGAGCACATCTACCTGAGCATCAAATTTTGCAGGTAATTGGTTGGCCACCGCTTGGGGCACAACGATTTTGGCCTTTTCTGTATTAAGTGCCTCCAAGGTTTCCACATTTAAGTGGTCGCCGTGAATATCGGTAATTAGAATAAGATCGGGTGGTTTTTGATTGTCAAAGGCTTCAGTGCCGCCCACGGGGTCAACATAAATGGTAGTGTCTTCCCATTCCAATACCATGGTCGCATGTTGCAGAGGAATAATATTCAATTGAGAACTGGTTGCGCTTTGGACTGTAGTTTCGCTTATTGTTTTTTCTTTGTTCTTTTTGTTTCCGCAACCATAAAATAGGAGGGAAGCACCTATTAAAACCGAAAGAAAATATTTCATTTTAAAAATTTTAGTTCTTTAAAACTAAGTATTCATAGGGTCTGAACAACAAAATTTAACATTTTTGAAAAGATAAACATCTAAAAATAAGTCTTGGTCGTATATAAACCAGAGACACAAAATTTAACTTTTGTAAAAAAGCATTTAAAATTAAAAATTATGACCGAAACAAAAAGTAACAACGGATTGAAAGTGATAGCAGGTCTGTTGGGTGTAATCCTTTTAGGAACGATTATTTACACCATTAGCCTTTATCAAGACAAAAAGAAAACTACCGACGCCTTGAAGCAGGAAAAAGAATTGGTAGTTGAAGATTTAAATAGTTTAAAGTCAGAATATGACAAAGCTATTTTGGAAAGCAATGCCACAAATGAAGAATTGGTATCTGCCCGTGACAATATTGCAAAATATATTGATTCTGTACAGGGTATGAAGGCCGATATTGCTACTTTATCTCGTTACAGAAGACAAGTGAGCGTACTTAAGGCGGAGCGCGAAGAGTTATTGAAAAGAGTTGATTCTTTGACTCAATCCAATACTTTGTTGGCCATGCAGAGAGACAGTACATTTGTTGAATTGGAAAAGCAAACTGTATTTAATGACTCTTTGGTTGTGCAAAACACCCAATTGGCCGATGCCGTTGAAAGAGGTTCTGCATTGAACTTGTCAGATTTTAAAATTGACGCTGTAAAAGAAAGAAACAGCGGAAAATTGGTATCTACTTCAAGAGCCAAGGCAACTGATAAATTCAAAGTTTGCTTTACTGTGGCTGACAATGTTATTGCCGAAGCCGGTGATAGAGAATTCTTTATTGAAGTTTTGGATCCACAGGGTAACACCATGGGAGAAAGCTTTACCAAAACCAATGAGAATGGTGCTTCAATCACTTATAGCAAGGGTACTAGCTTTTACTACGAAAATACTGATTTGGATGTTTGTGATTACATCAACAAGCCAGCAGGTGATTTTCCAAAAGGAAACTATATGGTGAATGTATATGATGATGGTTTGAAATTATTGGGAACTTCTAAGTTCACTTTAAAATAAACAACAACACTTACCACACTATAATAACGAAAAAGGGCAATCTATGGATTGCCCTTTTTTATTTGGCATACGGCAATTTATTTTAAACTCCCCACCATATCTTCAGGTTTTACCCAAGCATCATATTCTTCGGCGGTGACATAGCCAAGGTTTATGGCCTCCTCTTTAAGTGTAGTGCCATTTTTGTGTGCGGTATTGGCGATTTCTGCCGCCTTATAGTAACCTATTTTAGTATTCAAGGCCGTGACCAACATCAATGAATTGTTCAATAATGTTTTGATGGTCTCATGATTGGGTTCAATGCCGGTCGCACAGTTAATGTCAAAACTTACGCAAGCGTCGCCCAATAATTCGGCTGACTCTAAAATATTTGCGGCCATCATGGGTTTAAAAACATTAAGTTCATAATGCCCTTGTGTTCCGCCAACGCTTATGGCCACATCATTACCAATGACTTGGGCGCAAACCATTGTCAATGCTTCGCACTGTGTGGGGTTGACTTTACCGGGCATGATTGAGCTACCTGGCTCATTGGCGGGAATGAGTATTTCACCAATACCTGAACGCGGTCCTGAGGCCATCATTCGTATATCATTGGCAATTTTATTGAGTGACACTGCCAACTGTTTTAAGGCACCGTGGCTTTCAACAATGGCATCGTGCGCCGCAAGCGCTTCAAATTTGTTTTTAGCTGTTACAAAAGGAAGACCAGTAAATTCTGCAATGTATTTTGCAACCAACACATCATATCCTTTTGGCGTGTTCAAGCCTGTGCCTACCGCCGTTCCACCCAAAGCCAGCTCGCTCAAATGGGATAGCGTGTTTTTAAGTGCTGCCAACCCATGGTCTAATTGGGCCACATAGCCCGAAAATTCTTGACCCAAAGTAAGGGGAGTGGCATCCATTAAATGGGTGCGGCCAATTTTCACAACTGTTTGAAACTCTTTTGCTTTTTTATGAAGTGTGTTCCGAAGTTGTTGAACACCAGGAATGGTAACATCGTTTATTTTTTTGTAGGCAGCAATATGCATACCTGTAGGAAACGTATCGTTAGATGACTGAGATTTATTTACATCATCGTTGGGTTGAATGGTTTTTTCGCCTTCTCCAATAGATTTTCCAGCCAGTTCATGTGCGCGATTGGCAACCACTTCATTCACGTTCATATTGCTTTGAGTGCCAGAACCAGTCTGCCATATGACCAATGGAAATTGATCATCGTGTTTGCCCGCTAAAATCTCATCACAGACTTTTGCAATCAAATCTCTTTTTTCTTTTGAGAGAACACCAAGATCATGGTTGGTGTATGCCGCCGCTTTTTTTAAGTAGGCAAAGCCGTAAATTATATCTAAAGGCATGGAAGCTGAAGGCCCTATTTTAAAATTGTTTCTTGACCGTTCTGTTTGAGCACCCCAATATTTATCTGCGGGTACTCTAACTTCACCCATGGTATCTTTTTCAATTCTATATTCCATAATTTCCATTTTTGATATAGTAAAGGTAAAATATAGCCCAATTATTTGTCTTGAATTGGATATGAACAAAGAAAATTTATATTCTATTTGCAGTTTTTGACCTTTTCAAAGTATCTTTGTACAATAATATATTCATCCATGGTAGAATTTGACCAATATTTAGGCTTTTTAGCATTTTTGACCATCCTGACCATAGGGTTTTGGTTGATGATATTTTTATTGACCTTTGTAGTACCTTATTGGTTAACCGGAAATTTAATGGAAATGTGGAAAGAAAGACGCGAGGCCAAAAAAGCTAAGCGAAACGAATAAAAAAAAGGAGCCATTTGGCTCCTTTTTTATTTTTAAGATGATCCTCCAAATTCTTCTTCAGCGTCGTAATCTTGACCACGACCATTCTCACGTTTCTTCTTTTGATTGAATCGGTAAGTGAAAGATAAATTATAGCTGCGTACGCGCCATTGGAATTCACTATCCGTTTGAAAGAAGGGAGTCACAGTCTCACTTACCCTTCTGCGACTGTTGAACACATCGTTGATATTAAAGGCCAATGAAGCTTTTTCATTGAACAAGTCTTTACTGAACGCCAAGTCCAATGAGAATATACCTTGGTTTTTTGTTTGGGCGGTTTCAGTTGGGCCTCGGTAAAATATTCTTGTTTGCCAATCTATCGCCTTTGGCAAGGTGATTTTATTGTTCAAACGTACGAACCAGCTCAAATTTTCTGCATCAAAATTCTGCCCATTGAAATCTCCACGGGTAATCAAATTGAATAAGTTGATGTTGCCATTTAAATTCCATTTTCGGGTAGGACGGTAATTACTTGTAATTTCAAAACCATAACGGTCATTCTTTGCAAGGTTTACGGGGGTGCGACGTATAATACTAACCTCTTCACCATCAAAAATGGTATTCTCGCCAGTATCTTCTGTAATAAAGGTAATCACATCGGTAGCACGTTGAAAATAAATGGAACCATTCAATGTTAACTTGTCATATCGTTTTAGATACCCAAAATCAACTTGATTTGAATATGAAGGTGTCAAACTTGGGTTACCTTGAAAAAGGTTGGTGGGACTTGAACGAGAAGGAAAGGGGTTCAAGAACCTAGAACGTGGCCTTCTTAAACGTCTATTGTAACCAAACTGGACACTCTCACGCTCACTGAATTCATAATTTAAATTAAGGGTAGGGAACAGGCCATCAAAATTGTTGCGGTTAAAATCTCCCGTTTCAACTTGATTTACAATTAGCCGCGTAGCCTCATAGCGTAAGCCGCTCAAGAATGAAAATTTGTTGAATTTTGTTCCGTACTGGGTGTAAAATGCATTTACAGTTTGCTTAAAGTCCAATAAATTACTAGGGTCGGTGATTCCCAATTCATCTATGGTTGGACTGATAAAGTTGACATCATAGTCGGTATCCAATTTATCAAAATCACCTCGGTATCCCATTTCAAATTGACCATTTTTGCCCACTGGAACTACATAGTCGGTTTGTAAGAACACTCTTCTTTGGTCTTCGGCTGTGCGCACCGATTCGCTATCAAATCCATTTTGCACAATCAATGATTCTTCCACTTCTTCCGTGGTTTCATATTGGAAAGCAAAAGTAAGTTTGTGTTCAGAGTCACCATTGAACTGCTTATCATAATTGAAGGAATACTGAAAGGTTTTATCATCTTCTGTTTCGGGATCAAAACGGAAGCCTGCTCGTGTGTTGCCATCGATATCAGTTTGTAAAAAGTTATTGGTGGTTTCACTGGTATTGTCACTGTCACGAATAAATATGGATTGTGTGACAGATGCCGTATTGTTAATGTACCATTCAACACCAAAATTGGCATTGAGCCCTTTTCTGATTCGCTCCCTATCACTGTCTTCTCTAATTGAGTTTGTAAATACCCCATTGGCATCAAAAAAATCAGTGTCGTTGAATGAGTTACCAGGGCTTGTACGATAATTGTAACCGGTGTTTGTGAAAAAGTTTAAATCACCAGTTCTAAAATTGAGGTTGCCATTGAACCCTGCTGATTCAGGATAGCCCAAATTGGCCGTCAGGGCGCCATTTAGTCCTTGTAATTTACTTCTTCGCAAAATGATATTGATGATTCCACCAGAACCTTCAGCATCGTAACGTGCAGAGGGAGAGGTGATGACTTCAACCCTTTCGATGGATTCTGCAGGTAATTGGCGTAGGGCATCGGTACTGTTCAATCCTGTGATGGCAGAGGGTTTTCCATTAATAAGGATACGAACATCGTCATTGCCTCTTAATTGCACGTTACCTTCCACATCGACGGATACTGAAGGAACGTTGTCAAGAACATCGCTTACTGTTCCGCCTCGAACGGTCAAGTCTTTGCCAACATTATAAATTCGTTTATCGAGTCTTAATTCTACTGTGGTACGTTCTGCTATGACCTCCACCTCATCAAGTTGTGCAACATCGATGGAAAGAAATATTTGCCCTAAATCGGTATTGGAGCGCAATAATTGCCGCTCTTTTTTATATGTGTTATAGGAAATGTACTCGACGGAAACATTGTACATGCCCGGGGCCGTTTCAACTTCAAATTTTCCTTCTGCATCAGTAATACCTCCTGTAACGGTTTCGGGGTTTCGAGCGTTCTGCAATACTAAAGTGGCATACTCCAAAGGCTGCCCAGTATCTTTATCGATGACTGTTCCGGTTATTGTAATTGCTTGTTGGTTTTGGGGTCTTTGAGCCAACGCCAAGGTTGAACACAAAATCAATAATCCTAAGAACAGTTTTTGCATATTAGTCTTTGTTTTTTTTCTTTCTTTTTTTCTTTTTCCCCGTTTTCTGAAAGCGGCTTTTCTCTAAGTCAATGTATGCCAAGTACTTATCTTCCGGTAACCCAGCTTTTAATTCTTCTTTTTGCAGCACACTGAGTTTATCATATTCCTCTTTCATTTTTTTGGGCTCCAATTTCAAAATTTGAAGCTCTACCCGTTTTTGAACATATTTTACCAAAACCGATCTAACTACGGCTTGTTCAAAAGGATCCAATTCCAAACTCTCTGTAATTTTTGGCATTTCTTCATCTACCATTTCGGCAGCTGTCTTTGGTTCGGGTTCTTTTTCAGGCGTTTGGGCCTGAGGAATTGCTGTTCTGCCCTGTCGGCCATAGCGGTTGCCATTGCCAAATTGGGCAAAGGTAAATGTGGTCATTAATAGACCGATAAAGAGGGGTAAGAGAAAGTTTGACTTTTTCATTTTTTCTTTGGATTTCAAATTTAGAATAAGGTTTAAGCGGCAGCGGTTAATAGTTTGTTAAATAAGCGAAAGTGTTAAACAATACGAGAATAATTTAACACTAAGAGGATTCCTTTTGCCCCATCATCATCAGATAGGCCTTTAAGAAGGCATCTATATGACCATCCATGACGGCATCAACATTTCCGGTTTCTTCAGCAGTACGAACATCTTTTACCAATTTGTATGGATGCATAACGTAATTTCTTATTTGTGAGCCCCACTCGATTTTCATTTTGGAGGATTCAATTTCTTGACGTGCCTCTTGCTTTTTACGTAACTCTATCTCATAAAGTTGTGATTTCAACATTTTAAGGGCCGTTGCCCTATTATCATGTTGTGAACGGGAATCAGAACATGAAATTTGTATACCCGTTGGCTTGTGCACCAATTGGACTTTGGTTTCAACTTTATTTACATTTTGACCTCCGGCGCCACTGGATCTTGCGGTCGTAATCTCAATTTCAGCCGGGTTGATGTCTATTTCAATTGTATCATCAACCAAAGGGTATACGTAGACCGATGCAAAAGAGGTATGGCGTTTTGCATTGCTGTCAAATGGGGATATGCGCACCAATCGATGCACTCCATTTTCACCTTTTAACCATCCAAAAGCATATTCCCCTTCAATTTCCAGAGTTACCGTTTTTATACCGGCAACATCGCCTTCTTGATAATTGAGCTCTTTGACCTTGTAGCCATTTTTTTCACTCCACATCAAATACATACGCATGAGCATGGCGGCCCAATCACAACTTTCAGTTCCGCCGGCACCGGCTGTAATCTGAAGTACGGCGGTAAGTTCATCACCTTCCTCAGAAAGCATGTTTTTGAACTCCAATTTTTCAATGGCATTTAAGGCTTGGTCATATTTTTGTTGAACTTCATCCTCTGCCACCTCGCCCATATCTTGAAACTCCAATAAGACTTCTAAATCGTTCACCAAGGTCTTGGCGGCATCAAAATCATTGACCCATTGCTTTTTCGATTTAATCGATTTCATTTGTACTTGGGCTTCTTGGGGATTATCCCAAAAACCTGGAACAAGGGTCTTTTCCTCCTCGTTCTCTATTTCAATAAGTTTGGCATCAATGTCAAAGATACCTCCTTAACGCACCTAGGCGATCAAAAAGACTTTTATACAGGTCTGTAGTAACTGTCATGCATTAAATTTTGACCAAAAATAAGACACTTTTTCGTATTAACATCAGATTATGCCAGCTACTGTTCGTGCCCGGAAACATTTACTGTATGGCTGGTCTCATTTGAACCGCTGCTGTAAACAACTCCCTTTAAGGGGGAACATTCGCTATAATCCCTTCCATGCGCTACTTTTATATGGTTGGTTCCTGCCAGGAGGTCATTTGTCGGGTCAAATCCGATCCATCCAATATTGGGGATATAGGCCTCTGCCCATGCGTGCATTTGTGAATCCCCAAAATAACCGTTTCCCTGGTGCAGATAGCCCGATACATACCTTGCAGGGACGCCATTTTCCCTGGCCAGAGCACAAAACAAGTGTGAAAAATCCTGACAAACGCCATGCCTTTTTTCGATAATCTCGTCCAATGTGGTTTTTACATCCGTCACACCTGTTTTAAAATAAAGGTGGAGGAATGTCCAGTGGTTGAGGGCGTTCAGATTCTCAAAAATAGAGGCGTTTTTGTCAAACACAAATAGTTCCCGGTGTTTCAGGGGTAAGGTGGTGAAATGCGTTTTGTATAAGTATG
>JABDND010000156.1 GCA_013001145.1 Croceitalea sp.
AGACGCCTCAAAAGGACTGGCGGAACCACTGCCATCAAAAGGGTTTACATTGCTTGAAGACGCCGAAGTATAGGCCGACAGGCCCACGTCATCCGTTAAGACATCATCGTCATTCAATGGCATCTTTAGCACCAGGGTTGAAGTTGCATCGGTCAAGGCTTCGGTACCTTCGCCACCGGTAACAGCAGCATTTTGACCATCTTGGGAGTAGTAGCTGAAAAGCATGTCCAGTTCGCTACTTTCCAAGACTCTCTTTTTATACAGCCCATCAGGTTCTTGCGCCGTTAAGAACATTGGCCAAGAGAGAGTAAATAATAAGAAATGTTTAAAGGTCATACGCATTTAGTTACAACCACAACCACCACCGGTTTTTCCGCCATTGGCGCCAGATGCGGCCTCCCTATATATTTGAAAATTAGTCTCAAAGCGTTCAATGCCCTTTAAACCCAAAAGCATTTCTTCGTCATTGATAAAAACCTTTTCATATTCCTTGACGGCCACGCATGAGGTGGCGAACATTAATACCATGAGAATTAAGAGTAATCTTTTCATAAGCCTTCTTATTTATCGGTGATATCGAGTTGGATGCCTGAGCTTTTATAGATTTTATCATTTTCGTCAACCAATAAGGCTTCAATTCCTTGCATTTGATCGATCATGAACAAACCTGATTCCTTTCCCATGATAAAAACTGCCGTTGCCAAGGCATCGCAGAGTTCTGCTGTTTTTGCAAAAACGGTAACGCTTTTAACACCTGATATTGGATAGCCGGTTCTGGGATCGATAATATGGGTGTATTTGATACCGTCAAAAACAATGTACTTTTCATAATTGCCCGATGTGGCCACAGAAGACTCCACAACTGGAAGCCAAGAGAACACCTTGGTTTTATCCAAAGGATTGGTAATGCCCACCATCCATTTTTCACCGGTGACCTTGGTACCCCATGTGGTTAGGTCACCTGAGGCATTGATGATACCACCGGTCACACCCTTTGAAATTAAAAGTTGTTTGGTTTTATCAGCGGCAAAACCTTTGCCAATGGCCCCAAAGCCTATTTTTACACCCTTTTCCTTTAAAAACACGGTGCGTTTATCTTTATCCAATATGATATTGTGGCTTCCGACCTTGCTGACGGATGACGTTATGGCTGCATTGGTAGGAAAATAGGACATACTTCCATCAAATTTCCAAATACTATCCATGGAAGCGAAT
The DNA here is from genome assembly GCA_013001145.1 of Croceitalea sp. Classification (GTDB taxonomy): domain Bacteria; phylum Bacteroidota; class Bacteroidia; order Flavobacteriales; family Flavobacteriaceae; genus Croceitalea. The sequence goes on from JABDND010000156.1 coordinate 1,216, forward strand.
GTAATATCAAAAGCTCCATCTGTGATTTCAGATATTTTTTTGGCGCGCTCTATCAGTTCAAACAGTTCTTGGCTCACCGTTACAGGGGCTACACCTGCGTTGGCATTTATCAGCGTAGTTTCCGAGCCGGCGTCCCACGAAGAAATTAACTTCTCAATACGGGTTATTTCGGCTATTCCCTCTTCAATAAACCCATTACCCACCGTTTCGCTTGGAGCTACCACAGTGATTTCAAACCGAGTTCCCATCAATTTAAGCACTTTGTTGACCGAGATCATACCTTCTTGTGCAAAGGCGCCCGCAGTAAAAAGAATAATCACAAAATGCAGTATAACTTTCATTGGCTCATAGTGTTCAAAAAACCGATGTATTCATTGGGAGGCATTTTTTTATAGGATGTTTTGCCCAGAATTATTTGATTGCCATCAAGCATTACAACCAACGGAAAATAGCCCTGTGGATTGAAGCGTTCGGCCAATTCAATATTTGCCAATGCTACTTTTGGGGGTAATTGATTTTGTTTTTTACGCGGAAAATCTGCTTTGTAAAGTACATAATGATCAGCTGCAAAAGCCTTAAATTCTTCCGATTGCCAAATCTCCCTCTCAAGTCTAATGCAAGGGGCACACCAATCTGAACCCGCAAAAACGAGCAGCAATTTTTTGTTGTTGGTTTTGGCTTTGGTCATGGCTGTATCGAAATTGTTTTCCCATTGCTGGGAAAATAAACAACACGGAACCAGAAGTGCCCAAATAAGTATTTTCATAAGTAAAAAGCAGGGAGTTGAAAATTACTCAAATATTCTCAAGAAATCACCGGCCAGGGATGTATTGAATATCTTTAAGGGATTACTGGTGGTATTAAGATTTAGCGAAGTGCCATCTTGGGCGAACTTGGAGCTGTGTGTGGTGCAAAAAAATACGCCCCCTTCAATATCCCTAAAAATCACCTCTTCTGTTTGTTGATGGCTGCAAATCTTGCTCGCCGCGACCAAATCACCTTCCAAATTTCTGGCAACTACAATATCAAGATACGTTAAATCAGGGTCTGATTTTATTGAAATAAATCCACCATTATTGGCCAAAGGTGCGTTTTCCGATCGTCTAAGGTCAATCGTAAAATCTACACCAGTGGGAACAGGAAACGAAGGCGGCTCTTCGGAGTCTTTTGAACAAGATTGCACACAAGGGAACATGAGCGCAAAGGCCGCTCCACCTCCCATTTTTCTTAGAAATTCTTTTCTTTCCATAGCTAAGCGTTTCAAATTTGAACGCAAATTTGGAGTAAAAAGTATTTATTGGTAATTGAAGGTGCCGTATTCTGACGAAATGGTCAGATTTTTGGTATCGCTTTCAGATACGCTTCCGATGATTTTGGCATCAACATTAAAGCTTTTCGAAATGGCCATGACCTCACTGGCAATGGACGGCTCAACATACAGTTCCAAACGGTGGCCACAATTGAACACTTGGTACATTTCTTTCCAATCGGTTCCAGATTGTTGCTGTATCAATTTGAATAAAGGCGGAACGGGAAATAAATCGTCTTTTATTATATGTAAATCTTCAATAAAATGAAGGATTTTAGTCTGTGCGCCGCCGCTGCAATGTACCATGCCGTGAATCTCTTCAGAGGTAAACTTTTTCAATATTTTTTTGACAATAGGGGCATAGGTTCTTGTAGGGGATAATACTAATTTACCTGCATCAAGGGGACTATCTTCAACGGAATCTGTCAATTTTTTATTACCTGAATATACCAATTCTGATGGAACCGCAGGATCAAATCCTTCAGGATATTTTTCGGCCAAATATTTGGCAAACACGTCGTGACGCGCCGAGGTAAGGCCATTACTGCCCATACCACCATTGTATTCATGTTCATAGCTGGCCTGACCAAAAGAAGCCAATCCCACGATAACATCACCGGCCTTAATATTGGCATTATTAATGACATCGGCACGTTTCATACGTGCGGTGACGGTGGAGTCTACGATAATCGTACGCACCAAATCACCCACATCGGCTGTCTCACCTCCAGTGGAATGAATGGTGATGCCATGTGTTTTTAAATCCGCAATAAGTTCTTCAGTACCATTGATAATGGACGAAATCACTTCACCAGGGATTCGATTTTTATTACGGCCAATCGTCGATGAAAGCATAATATTGTCGGTGGCACCCACACAGATCAAATCATCAATATTCATGATCAGGGCATCTTGGGCAATTCCTTTCCAAACCGATAAATCTCCGGTTTCCTTCCAATACAGATAGGCCAACGAAGACTTGGTACCAGCACCATCGGCATGCATTACCAAGCAATGGTCTTCGCTACCGGTTAAATAGTCGGGGACTATCTTGCAAAAAGCTTTAGGAAAAAGGCCTTTATCTATATTTTTTATAGCATTGTGGACATCTTCTTTAGAGGCGGAAACCCCTCGTTGTGCATAACGTTTGCTGGTGTCTGATGACATGAATCGGATTTTGCACAAAAATAAGGCTTTGAATGGATTAGCGTTGCGGAATTTGAGTTAAGCAATCATTCTCCCAAATTTTGAGTGTGGTGGGTTGATCCACATTACCGCCAGAGATGACCATTAAAACCCGTTGTTTTGTTTTTTGGGTACGCAACCACTGTCTTATCGCCTCCATGGGCATTGCGCAAGTAGGTTCAATACGACATTTTAATAAATGAGTAAGCCACTGGGTCCAATATACCAGGTCGTCTTCATTGATTTCATAAAAACCGTCCAATTGCTTAAGGTATTCAAAAGTGATATCACCTACGGCCATGGTCATGGCTCCATCGGCCAAAGTATCTGGAATACCAGAAAGGCGCTGTATGGATCCTTTTCGTAACGATTCGGCAGCATCATTGGCATTTAATGGTTCTACACCAAACATTTTTGCTTTTGGTGATAAGCCCCTGGTGGCAATCAGTGAACCTGAAGTAAGGCCACCCCCTCCACAGGGTGTGAAAACTGCATCAATATCTTTTACTTGGTGAAATGCCTCATAAACAGCTGTTCCCTGTCCACAGATTACTTGATCATGATTAAAGGGCGGTACCCAATAGGTGCCTTTTTTTTGGGCAGCTTCCCGTACTTTTTGATCCGTGATATCTCGGGTCTTGCTCAAAATCACTTCAGCACCATAGGAACGAGTAGCCTGAATTTTAACCTTGGAAGAATACTCGGGCATAAATACCGTAGCCGGAATACCAAATTGTTTGGCGGCGTAAGCTACAGCCTGGGCATGGTTGCCAGAGCTATTGGCGACAATATGGTTGGGCTTTTGACCCGTTTCCAGTAACCAAGCCACTGTATTTACCCCTCCCCTTGCCTTAAAAGCTCCTATTTTTTGAAAGTTCTCGGCTTTGAAAAAAATCTCATGCCCCAAATATTCGTTTAACAAAGTAGAACTTAAAATAGGTGTGTTATGAACAAAGGGGACAATGCGTTCTTTGGCCTTTTCTATATCTTTCAGCCCTAGTTTCATACCAAGTATTTGACCTTAAAAGTAAGCCTTAATTCAAAAAATGAACGGCTTACTTTACAAATAAAAGTTCGCGATATTTGGTCAAAGGCCACAGCTCATCACTTACCAAAGTCTCGAGGGCATCGGCATGTTCCCTTATTTGCTCAAAATAGGGTTTTACATCATCACAATAGGCTTGGGCCTTTTTGGCAATATTGGACATTGCTTCGGCTTTTGTTTTGGCCTCTGTCATTACATCTGCCAACTTTTTCATTGCCGTCATATGTTCGCCCATTTTTTCGATGATATTTAGTTGCACTTCGGTCATTTTTTTATGGGCGGCCCCATAGACCTCTTTAAGGCCTGAGACATTCTCAAGTAAAAGATTTTGGTATTTGATGGCAGCCGGCATAATATGATTGTATACCAATTCGCCCAAAATGCGGCCTTCAATTTGAATATGAAATACATAATTGTCCAATTCAACTTCTTGATGGGCAGCCAATTCGACTTCATTCATTACCGCCGTAGCCTTAAATAGCGCTATACTTTCTTTTGAAGTAAGAACTTTAATTGCAACCGGGGTGTTTTTATTATTGCTCAATTTTCGCTTACGGGCCTCTTGTTCCCACTCTTTGCCATAGCCATCACCATCAAATCGGATGCGCTTTGAAGTTTTTATGTATTCTCGAAGCACATTAAAAACCGCCTCATCTTTTTTAAGTTTTTTCTTATCGATAAGCGCATCAACTTCTTTCTTAAAATCGGTCAATTGCTTAGCCACTATAGTATTCAAAACCGTCATCGGCTTTGCACAATTCATTTTAGATCCCACCCCTCGCATTTCAAATTTGTTGCCCGTAAATGCGAATGGAGAAGTGCGATTACGATCAGTATTGTCCAATAAAATTTCAGGTATTTTACCAACAACATTGAGTTTGAGTTCTGTTTTTTCTTCTGGTGATAATTTTCCTTGGGAGACGCCTTCCAATTCATCCAAAACCTCAGATAATTGTTTACCAACAAATATGGACATGATGGCCGGTGGGGCTTCGTTGGCACCCAAACGATGGTCATTACTGGCCGATGCGATGGAAGAACGCAGCAACTCTTCAAAATTATCAACCGCCTTAATGGTAGTAATGAAAAAGGTCAGAAATTGAAGGTTTTTCATTGGGGTTGAGCCCGGGCTCAACAAATTCACTCCAGTATCGGTCGCCAAAGACCAGTTGTTGTGTTTGCCCGATCCATTAATCCCTGCGAAAGGCTTCTCATGAAAAAGCACCTTAAATCCGTGGGTGTTGGCTATTTCTTCCATGACATCCATTAGCAATAGGTTGTGGTCCACCGAAAGGTTGGCCTCTTCAAAAACAGGTGCCAATTCAAACTGGTTGGGAGCCACTTCATTATGTCTGGTTTTGACCGGTATGCCCAACAACATGCACTGCTTTTCTAGGGCACTCATAAAACTCAATACCCTGCTCGGGATCACGCCAAAATAATGATCGTCCAGTTGTTGTCCTTTGGCGGCCGATTTGCCCACCAAGGTTCTGCCAGTCATCAAAATATCAGGTCTAGATTGGGCCAAGGCCTTATCAATTAAAAAATATTCTTGCTCCCAACCCAATGTGGCATTGACCTTTCGTACATTTTTATCAAAATATTGGGCGACACCGGTTGCCGCTTCGTCAATGGCATGAAGCGCCCTTAAAAGTGGAGCCTTATTGTCGAGTGCCTCACCTGTATAGGAAACAAAAACAGTTGGAATACAAAGTGTGGTTTTATATACAAATGCCGGTGATGTGGGATCCCATGCCGTATAGCCTCGTGCTTCAAAAGTATTTCTGATACCACCACTTGGAAAACTGGATGCATCCGGTTCTTGTTGCACCAATTGACCGCCACCAAATTTTTCGATTGCCCGTCCATTGGACAGTAAATCAAAAAAGGCATCGTGTTTTTCGGCTGTGGCACCTGTTAAAGGTTGAAACCAATGCGTATAATGCGTCGCCCCCATTGAAAGTGCCCAGGCCTTCATACCCTCAGATACCTGATCGGCTATCTTGCGGTCTATTTTGCTGCCCGAAAAGATGGCGGATTGTACTTTATCATAGGCTTCACTGGTCAAAAATTGAAGCATTTTGTCATCATTGAATACATTTCTTGCGAACAATTCGGACCGTTTCATTATTTCATCGATATTAAGCGGTAGCCTTTTATGACTTTCTGATAATGCCTCAAATCTCCTCATGTCTTATGCTTTTTTATTCAAGCTGTAAAATTAACAAATTAGCAATATACCCCCTATAAAAATGCTTTTTTATTATTTAACCCCCTCAAAAATGGGGGTTAACAAATTTTTGATAACTTTTAACGATTATGACCCCCAAAAATGGATGTTTCTCCATAAAAAAATTATTTTTACGCCTTAATTAAAATCAAGTAACGATCCACTATTATGAGTAAGGCAAAATTAGAGTATATCTGGTTGGACGGTTATTTTCCAACACAGAACATGAGAAGCAAAACCAAAGTTGTAAATGACTTTGACGGAACACTAAAGGACTGCCCCATGTGGTCTTTTGATGGTAGTTCAACAAGACAGGCCGAAGGAGGTTCTTCTGACTGCTTGTTAAAACCAGTGGCACTTTTTCCAGACCCCGCAAGAAAAGATGGATGGTTGGTCATGACCGAAGTCCTAAACGCGGATGGCACACCACATGAATCGAATGGTAGGGCAACCATTGATGATGATGACAATGATTTCTGGTTCGGTTTTGAACAAGAATATTTTATAATGGATACAGCGACCCAATTACCATTGGGCTTCCCTGTTGGAGGTTATCCAGCTCCACAAGGACTGTATTACTGCTCTGTAGGAGGTAAAAATACCCATGGTAGAGATTTGGTTGAAGAGCATGCCGATCTTTGTATAGCTGCGGGCATCAACTTTGAAGGTATCAATCAAGAGGTGGCCTGTGGTCAGTGGGAATTTCAATTGTTCGCCAAAGGAGCTAAATTGGCAGGTGATGAACTATGGGTAGCGCGTTACCTATTAGATCGTTTGACCGAGCAATATGGGTTCTATATTGAATACCACCCTAAACCATTAGGAAAAGATATGGACTGGAACGGTTCTGGTATGCACGCCAATTTTTCAAATACGACTTTGCGTACTGCAGGTTCAAAAGAGGTGTACGAAAAAATATGTGAGGCCTTTAGACCTGTTGTTAAAGAACACATTGCCGTTTACGGTGAATTTAACGACCAACGTTTGACCGGATTGCATGAAACTGCTGCCATAACAGATTTTAGTTTCGGTATTTCTGATAGAGGGGCTTCAATCCGTATTCCGATTGCCACCGTTGAAAGCGGATGGAAAGGTTGGTTGGAAGACAGAAGACCCGCTTCAAACGGAGATCCTTACAAAATTGCAGGTAGAATTGTAAAAACAGTAAAGTCTGCCAAATTATAAAGTAAGTTAATTGCTATTAATCAAACCGTCTTAACCAATCGTTGAGACGGTTTTTTTATGTTATCGTGAAATAGATAAAAATGGCGTAAAACGCAAGTAGTATCAAACCATCGCGCCAACCCAGCCTGAGCCCTTTTGGAAAGAATACCAAGGGCAGAATCAAAAACGATATACCCAACATCCAAAAAATATCGCTTTTCAACAAACCTTGATCGATTACATTGATAGGGGTAATTATTGATGTTATACCCAATACGGCCAAGAGATTAAAAATATTGGAACCTATCAAATTACCCAATGAAATGGCTTTTTCCTTTTTGAGTACGGCGATAATCGATGCTGCCAATTCTGGTATACTGGTACCAATGGAAACAATGGTAATACCGATTATGCGGTCACTTACCCCAAAGGTTGACGCCAAGCCCACAGCGCCTTTGATCAATAGTTCCGATCCACCCCACAGTGCGGTGCCACCAATACCCAAAAACAATACGGTCTTATACAAAGGCAAAAGAATATCATCTTCGGGCATTTCATCTACCACCGCTGTCTTCTGAAATCGCAAAAGATAAACCAAGAAAACGAAAAGCATCACCACCATGCCAATCCCTTCATAACGTTGTAGGGTGCCATCAAAATAAATAAAGCCAACAAATAACAACGAGGCAACCATCATCACAGGCCAGTCCGTGGTGTAAAAACTTTTGCGCACCTCAATGCTTCCCAAAATTACCGTAATGGCCAGTACCAAACCCAAATTGGCAATGTTAGAGCCAACTACATTTCCCAGGGCTAGGTCAGGATAACCATCCAACGCAGCTTTTATACTCACAATCAATTCTGGAGCCGACGTGGCGAACGATACGACTGTCATTCCGATAACAATTTTTGGAATATCCAATCGTAATGATAGTGCCACTGCCGCTTTCAATAACCAGTTCCCCCCTAGGATCAAGAAGGTTAAACCGATTATGATTAGAAAAAAATTGAGCATATCATCAAATTTGCGCAAATATAACCTAAGTTTTTATCTGAACGCCTTTCCTTAAATCCTAAAATTTTAGTTAAATAACTACAAACATAGTTGTATAACTAAAAAATTAAAACTATGTTTGAACTTATCAAAATCAAATGCTGTGCAAAAACTAACGAATAAAGAAGAAGAAGTCATGAAAATTCTTTGGAAGCTTGAAAAAGCTTTTGTCAAGGAAGTCATGAAAGAAATGAAAGGTGACAAGCCACATTACAATACACTTTCTACCATTATCAGAAATTTGGAGGAAAAAGGATATGTTGCGCATGAGGCTTTTGGCAATACCCACAGGTATTATCCAACGGTAAGCAAGGAGGCCTATCGAAAAAAATACATCAATTCGACCATAGCCGATTATTATGACAATTCATATAAAAGCTTGGTTTCCTTTTTTGCGAAGGAAGAAAAAATATCTGTGCAAGAATTAAAAGAAATTATTTCAATCATAGAAAATCAAAAGTAGTTATGGAGTTTTTCATACATCTTCTAAAATCATCCGGTATTTTATTACTGTTCTTTTTGGTGTACACTGTTTTTCTTAAAAAAGAGACTTTTTTCACCACAAACCGCTGGTTCTTGATAACCGGTCTCATTACCGCCTTACTCCTCCCCTTTATTACCTTAAAAAAGATGGTTGACGTTGAGGCTCCCATGGTCTTTAATGCTAATGCCATGGTTTTTGAAGCTTCTGAACCGGTAATTGCAAATGCTCCGCCCCTATTTGATTCATTTAAGGTCTTGCTGCTTATATACATGCTTGGTGTCATCGTCTTTTTAACCCGATTTATGCTTCAACTATTTAAAATCAATACCTTGACAAAGGAGTCGGTGGCAAAAAAAGTGCGTGGTTTTTTTCACATACAGACCACTAAACCCGTTGCGCCCTTCTCATTTTTCAACAACATCTATTTTTATCCTAAACAGTTCAACAATGACGAACTTCAAAACATAATTGCACATGAAGAAGTGCATGCCAAGGAGCTTCACACGCTGGATATTCTTTTGCTTGAAACCGTGTTTATTTTACAATGGTTCAATCCTATAATTTGGTTCTATAAAAAAATAGTAAAACAAAATTTGGAATATTTGGCCGATGCCCAAGCCTGTGAAAAAGGCAGCTGTAGAAAGACGTATCAATATTTGATGCTCAAGCAAGCTGCCGGACATCAACATCTTGAAATCACAACTACATTTTATAATTCATTAATCAAAAAACGAATAGTCATGTTAAATCAAAATCAATCAAAGAAAATGAATGCGTGGAAACTAATGGTAATACTTCCATTATTGGGTCTATTCTTAGTAGGCTTTAACACAGAAACTGTATATAACTATACCAATAGTGACATTGCTGAGGCCATAGCGGTAGATAAATCTATCGAATTGGTCATCAACAAAGACACTTCTGACGAAGAACTGCAGAAAATGAAAGATGACTTGGCCACAGATGGCATCGATTTTTCATATACCGTGGTGCACAATGACCAAAAAGAAATTATTGACATCAGTATTCAATTGAGCGGCAGCGGACGAGACGGTGAAAATTTTAGTGGCAGCTATAATTCCAGCTCAGATGGCCCTATAAAACCCTTGGTCATTTTTTATGATGATAATACCAATACGGTGTCTTTTAGTCAATCAAGCGATGGGGCTGTGCATAAAATGCACACTAAAGGTCAGAATAAAATGGTCTGGATCAGCTCAGATCATGATGAAAATGAAAATACTGAGAAGCATGAAATAATTGAAATTGAGAAAGAAGGAGATAATGAAGTTATAAGGCTCAACGGAAAAGTAGTAGGTCGTGATGAGCTAAAATCATTGGGTAAATCTGAGAAAATATTTGTAAAAATGTTGGATGTTGGCGATAGCATCGACGGTGTAATCACCATTGATAAAATTGGGGTCGATGAAAATGGTTCCAAAGAGAAAATTGTCATTGTAAGGGAGTATGACGATGAGGATGAAGAACACATTCACCTTAAAAAGGACAAGCAAATAAAAGAGAAGAAAATCAAAATTAAAAAAGTTATTTCTGGGGATTCTGACGATGATGAAAACGTTTTTATACTGGATGGTTCAGATGATGACCATGAAATAAACATTAAAGGAAGCAGTAAAGCGATATACTTCATTAATGGTAAGGCCTCCTCTAAAAAAGAATTTGAAAAACTATCGCCAGAAGACATTGCTACCATAAATGTTTATAAAGGCGACAAGGCTGTTGAAACATATGGCAAAAAAGCCAAAAACGGTGTTATTGAGGTCGTCACCAAAAAACAGTAATCCCGCTAAAACAACATTTTTACTTGCTGTCCGTTATAAAATTTAGACTATAAATACGGACAGCATGTTTTTTACCACCTCTTTTAAAACGACCATACTACCATTACTTCTAACGGTTCTCGGTCTTTGTCAAGTTTCGGCCTTTAGTAATTCGCGTGGCTTGGTTACCACTGAAAGCATTGCCAATGGCGTAAGATTCTTAAAGTTTTCAATCAACGAAAATACGACCTTAGCAGAACTGGATGCTTTAAAAAGTGAATTTGCAGCGAACAATATCAATTTTGAATACCAAGTAGATTATTCCATCGCTCTTGAAATAGAATTTATCAGAATCAACATCGTAGGCGTTACTGCTGATGGCTTTTTGGTGGATACGTTCTATTCTTCCGGTGGAGACAATATACCTTTTCAGGCGTTCACTGCCCTTTATGATGAGATAGAAGGCACTTTTGACTTTATCGATGGTAATCAACCCAAAGTAGATTTGCAGACTCCCTGGGATAAAGAGATGAACTGGTTGGATTCTCAAGCAGCTTTAGTCAAAAAGCTTAAAATAAAAAATACAAATGGTGAAAAATCAGTATCCATAGAAACACGAGCATTCGACTATCTGGATGATTACAAAATATTGAATTTGGCGAATTTTGTTAATATAATCGGCAATTTGAACAATAATCCCTTTACCTATGGTGATATACAATGGAACACCAATCTATACTTTTTGGTCGATGGCGTAGTCACTGACGAAGCGATAGTGAATAGTATGGACCAGCTAACCATTGATAAAATTTATTACTACGAACCAGACCACGCCAAAATACTTTATGGCGATGGGGCCAAAGATGGCGCAGTGGTCATTTACACAAAATAATTCCTTATAAAACCCTTTTAAGGGCAAAAAAGAATTTTCATAACCGGCAAGAATATTGTCGGTTTTTTATTTGCCCATAAACGAATTCGCCAAAAACGGTTGTTTTTTAATCGAAGAGGGCCTACGTTTTCCAGAA
>JABDND010000158.1 GCA_013001145.1 Croceitalea sp.
CCCATTAATATTGCTCCATAATGGCCAAACGCAATACTTCACACGTGAATATGGGCGATGCCCTGAAGGCCTTTATCAAAGAAAACAAATTGCAAAAAGGCATTGATAAAGTAGATGCCAGCGAATCTTGGTCAAAGCTCATGGGAAATGGTGTCAATAACTACACTACCTCAGTTGAGCTTAAGAACGATACCTTGTATGTATCACTTTCATCATCTGTCTTACGTCAAGAATTGGGCATGGGCAAGACCAAAATCATTGCCATGCTAAACCAAGAATTGGGGAAAGATCTTATTAAAAAATTAGTACTTCGTTAAAAAGAAAAAGCCACTCTTATTAGAATGGCCTTTTACAATTTTATGAATTTCAATTAATATACTTCGCGGCCTGCAAAATGAAATGCGCCTTCTATTTGGGCATTTGCATCGCTGTCAGAGCCATGTACGGCGTTCTCTGCAATATTTGATGCATACAGCTTACGAACAGTGCCTTCAGCAGCCTCTGCCGGATTGGTTGCACCAATCAAAGCCCTAAAATCTTCAACTGCATTATCTTTTTCCAATATGGCTGCCACAATGGGTCCGCGGGTCATAAATTCAACCAACTCGCCAAAAAATGGGCGTTCTTTATGTATGGCATAAAATTCTTGCGCATCGCGAACGCTCAATTGGGTATATTTCATCGCCACAATCTTAAATCCTGCTGCAGTAATTTTTTCTAAAATGGCTCCTATGTGCCCATTTTCAACCGCATCGGGCTTAATCATGGTAAACGTTCTATTTCCAGTCATTTTCACAAATTTTGCGCAAAACTACGGTGTTTTAAAGGAAAGGACAAACTTTAACAGCTTTGTTTTCACTGCTGTTTGAACTTCAATTGCCCATGATAATTTTCATAATTGAGCAAATAGTGCAGGCTACTTGCAATTATCATTCAATTATAAGCCTGCCAAAACCCTAATCTTACCTAAAAAGTTTTCTGGTAAACAAAACCGGAGGCATATTTGCAAGATTTTTTAATAGGAAGCAGTTATCATGCGAGGTATAAATATTGCCTTCGCCATAGTTTAAATAAGCTGAGTTCTTTTGAAAAATTGAAGACCTTATGAGCAAGTTTGCTAGTTATTTTTAATTTTCACATGACGATGAAAAAGTATTAAAAATACCCCTTACATATAATCCCACTTGTATAAAATTGTATCTTTGAGCGCATGAATCCAGCAGACGTCGCAAAAGTTCGCTCGTTACTTTCCGAACCCCAGAATATTGTAATAATTCCGCATAAAAATCCCGATGGCGATGCCATAGGCTCTTGTTTGGGATTACTGCATTTTCTTTCTTGCAAAGGGATAAAAGCGAATATCGTTGTTCCCAATGATTATCCAAAATTTCTAAAATGGTTGCCAGGAAACGATGAAATATTGAATTTTGAAAAAGAAAATTCACAATGCATGACTTTGCTTGACGCGGCTACCCTTATTTGCACTTTAGACTTTAACCATCTCTCAAGAACAGGACAGTTAGAGCCCATACTTGAAAAATCAAAGGCTAAATTTTTGATGATCGACCACCATCAAGAACCTAGTGATTATGCCATGGTCACCTATTCTGATACCCAGATGAGTTCAACCTGTGAAATGGTCTACAACTTTATTGAAGCACTTGATGGCAGTGAAATCATTTCAAAAGATATGGCCACATGTTTGTATACGGGCATTATGACCGATACCGGGAGCTTTAAATACCCATCGACTACGAGTCGAACCCATCAAATAGTGGCAAAACTGATTGAAAAAGGCGCCAATAATAGCGAGATTCACCAAAGAATATATGACACCAATTCGCCAGCCCGCTTGCATTTATTGGGGGTAGCGCTTAAAAATATGGTTATCCTTGAAGGGTACCATACAGCCTACACTACCCTTTCACAAGAAGAATTGGATACGTACAACTATAGTAAAGGGGATACCGAGGGGTTTGTCAATTATGGACTTACCCTGGAAGGTATTAAGTTTGCCGTGATTTTTATAGAAAATAAGGAAGAGGGTATCATTAAAATTTCGTTTAGATCAGTGGGTGATTTTTCTGTCAACGAATTTGCGAGGTCACATTTCAATGGTGGAGGCCACAACAATGCAGCAGGAGGGCGAAGTAAAGAATCAATGCAACTAACAACTAAAAAATTTGAGGCGCTTTTGCCCAGTTATAGTAAAAGCTTGGGTTCATGAAGAGATTATTGTTCTTAATATGTTTGTTTGGTTTGGCTTCATGTGGTGAATCAGAACCTAGAAAAGCAGTGAAGGTAAAATCTGGTAGCTTTATGGATGCCTCAGTAGCCCGTAGCAAAGAGTTATTGGCTCAAGAAGAGCTTCTTTTTAAAGAAATAATTGCCAAAGACAGTCTTCATAAATATATAAGCACCAATACGGGCTTATATTATTTTTATGAAAAGCAAAACCTTTCCTCACAGTATCTTCCGCAGACCGACGATGAAGTAATATTAAGTTATAATGTGATGAGTTTGAACAATGACACCATTTATAGGGCAAGTGATATTGGCTTTGTGCAGCATGCGATTGACAAATCACAACTGTTTCCTGGCCTTCGAAATGCCGTAAAACAGTTAAAAGAAGGTGAAAAAGCAACATTCTTGATACCTTCGTCAATGGCATATGGTTTTAAAGGCGATGGTGATAAAATAGGTGTGAACATCCCAATTAAAACCAGTGTGAATTTATATCAAATCATCAAAAAGAAAGACAGTATAAATTAAAATCAAAATTAAAATGAAGCAATTTTTTGTTTATGTAAGCCTTATTGGATTACTTGTATCATCTTGTAAATCAAGTAAATATACCGATTTAGGCGATGGTATCTATGCCGATATTCAAACTACAAAAGGTGATATTGTGGTGAAGTTAAACCATAAGAGTACGCCGGTGACCGTGGCTAATTTTGTGAGCTTGGCCGAGGGCAATAGCCCTTATGTAAATGATGAATTTAAAGACAAGAGATATTATGACGGACTAACTTTTCATAGGGTGATGAAAGATTTTATGATTCAAGGAGGCGACCCCCTTGCCAATGGTACTGGTGGCCCAGGTTATAAATTTAAAGATGAGTTCGTTGATTCGTTAAAACACACTGGTAAAGGAATTCTTTCTATGGCCAATCCTGGCCCCGATTCCAACGGCAGTCAATTTTTCATCACTCATAAAGAGACCCCTTGGCTTGATGGCAAGCATACCGTTTTTGGCGAAGTAGTCAAAGGCATCGATGTGCTTGACACCATTGCCAATGTAAAAACCTTGGAACGAGACAAACCCGAAGTGGATGTAGTCATGAATAAAGTCGAAATCATTAGAAATGGCAAGGAGGCCAAAAAATTTGACGCCGTAAAAATTATGGGCGATTATTTTGTTGAGGCGGAGAAAGCCATAGCGGCCATGGCACAGTTTAAGGCAGATTTTGTTGCCGAAATTGACGAGCAGCGTCAAGCGGCCAAAGAAACTGCTACGGGTTTAAGAATTTATACCCTGCAAGAGGGCACCAATGAAAAACCTAAAATAGGACAAAAAGTGAATGTCAATTATGCTGGCTGGTTACCCAATGGCGATGTATTTGATACCAGTGAAGCTACAATTGCCAAGAACTTTGATAACTTTCAACTTATCAATCAAATGCACAGAGGGGTTTTTGAACCGGCTGTAATGACCTGTAGCCCAGACGCTCAATTAATCGCGGGTTTTAAAGAAGGTTTGTTATCAATGAATGTAGGACAAAAAGTGCGCTTGTTTGTGCCTCCCCATTTAGGCTACGGGGAACAAGGTGGTGGCCCTATCCCTCCGAATTCTGAATTGATCTTTGACTTGGAGATTTTGAGCATAGCCGAATAATAATTGTATATGACTTTTATAAAATGGGCTAATACATGGTTTGTTTTATTGGCAACCGTTTTTCAATTGGCATGTTCATCGTCTATCGCCACTTCACAAAAGATAGTTGCTGAAGATTCGGGGGATGACTCTGTGGTAAGTCTTCACGGCCAGCTAAGCATTGCCAATGGCCAAATAGTGGATAAAGATGATAAACCCATCCAACTTAGGGGCATGTCACTTTTTTGGAGCCAATGGATAGGTAAATATTATACCCCTAAAACTGTGCAATGGCTAAAAGATGACTGGCAATGCACCGTAGTTAGGGCAGCATTGGCCGTTGACGAAGATGATGGATATTTGACCAACCCCAGTATTGAAAAACAAAAAATATTTGATGTTATTGACGCGGCCATATCGGCTGGCATCTATGTTGTGGTAGACTGGCACAGTCATCATGCCGAAGATTATTTGGAAGCCGCCAAAACCTTTTTTGCCGAAGTGGCCCAAAAGTATGGACACCATCCCAATATTATTTACGAAACCTATAACGAGCCATTGGATGTTTCTTGGAAGGCAATCTTAAAACCATATCATGAAGAGGTCATCAAAGCCATTCGTGAGCATGATCCAGATAATATTGTCGTTTGTGGCACCAGAAATTGGTCGCAAGCAGTGGACGAAGTGGTAGGCCATACCATTGACGACCCCAATGTGGCCTATACCCTGCATTATTATGCAGCTACCCATAAAAAAGAGCTACGCGCGGTAGCCCAAATTGCCTTAGATAATGAGGTGCCGCTTTTTGTAACAGAATTTGGAGTGACCGAAGCTTCGGGTGATGGATCCATTGATTATTTGGAATCACAAGTTTGGTGGGAGTTTCTTGATAGCAATGAAATTAGTTGGTGCAATTGGTCGGTATCTGACAAGGAAGAATTATCGGCCGCTCTTAAGCCCAATACCAGTGCCAAAGGAAATTGGTCTTTAGATGATTTGACCGATTCGGGAAAAATGGTCCGTAGCGAGTTGAAATTAAAAAACCCCAAGTACTGATGGATTTTCCAAGTGGGCCAACAATTGGATTATGATTCCTAAATTGAAAAACGGGATAGCTTTATTCGCTCTTGTTCAGATTTTCTTTGTTCAATGGGTTGGTCATTATCCTGAATGGATAGAGATTTATTATTCCGAAGGTATTTATCCGATTATTGCCATGTTTTTGCGAACCCTTTTTGGTTGGATTCCTTTTTCGGTAGGTGATTTGGGTTATGCCATATTAGTGGTAATCAGTATTCGTTACCTCGTTTTCCATAAGCATGAAATTGTAAAAAAGCCCTTGAACTTCATTAGGGATATCGTCATGATTTTCTCTAGTGTTTTCTTTGTTTTTCACTTATTCTGGGGCATGAACTACTATCGTAAGCCCGTCATTTCAAAATTTGATATTCCAGAATCTATAGGTGCAAACCATGTTTCTGCATTCACGGATAAATTGATCAAAAGAACAAACAAGCTTCAATATGATTTGACTACAGATAGTCTCCTTGCAGTGGTCTTGCCATATTCCAAGTCCGAAGTCTTTGAATTGACCTCATCGAGCTATGAAAACATTGAAAAAACATATCCGTTCTTAAAATATGAAAGGCCAAGTTTAAAATCATCCCTTTTTAGTAAAATGTTGAGTTATATGGGCTATGGCGGCTATTTGAATCCCTTTACCAACGAAGCACAGGTAAATGGTCTACTACCGCTGTACCGCCTTCCTGTCGTAAGCGGCCATGAAGTTGGGCACCAATTGGGTTATTCGTCAGAAACCGACACCAATTTTATTGGTATTTTAACCATTGCCCACAGCGAAGACCCGTATTATCAATATGCCGCGCATTCGTATGCCTTGGCCTACATATTGAACCTTTGGCAACAAAAAGATGAACCTACCTTCAAAAAATATATACAGCAATTAAACCCCGGTGTAAAAAAGAATTATCAAGAAATCGCTGATTTTTGGATGTTTCATGAGAATCCCTTGGAGCCTATTTTTAAATCGGTTTTTGATACTTTTTTAAAAGTGAACAATCAAGAATTGGGAATTCAGAGCTACAGTAAAGTGACAGATTTGTTGCTCAGGTATGATTATCATATTGGTCTTTAATTTTTTTGCCTCTTTTATTCGCTTCCCCTACCTTTAGAAAGACTAATTAACAAATACCTCTATATGAAAATCCGACTACTGGCACTGGCCTTTTTATGGTGCGGCCTATCTATTTTCGCCCAAGATTATTTTCCTGAAAATGATGGTGTCAAATCAAAGAACAACAACTATATGGCATTTACGAATGCCAAAATTTATGTGACCCCAACTCAAGTCATTGATAAAGGCACACTGCTCATACAACACGGTAAGGTTGTACAGGTGGGGGCTTCGGTCTCCATTCCTAAAAACACGGTGATTGAAGACATGATGGGTAAAACAATCTATCCTTCATTTATTGATGTTTTTTCAGATTTTGGTGTTGAAAAGCCCAAACGCGCCCCAGGCGGTGGGCGTTCGCCTCAGTATGAAGCCACTAGGGAGGGCTTTTATTGGAATGACCATATTATGCCAGAGAATGATGCAATCACCGAATTCAAGTATGACAGTAAAAAAGCCGAAGAACTGCGCAAAGCTGGTTTTGGAGTGGTCAACTCGCATATTCAAGACGGAATAGCCCGTGGCACCGGAGTTTTGGTGGCACTAAACAGTACGGGCAATGATGCCGATCGTATTTTAGAGGACGAATCGGCACAATATTTTTCGTTTTCAAAAAGTGTGGCGAAAAGACAATCATATCCTACATCATTAATGGGTGCCATGGCTTTGATGCGCCAATTATATTATGACATGGATTGGTATGCCAAGGGCAATGTGAACACTAAAGATCGTTCGTTGGAGGCCCTGATAGAAAATAAGGGACTACCTCAAATTTATGATGCCGGCAACAGTGGCAATGTGATACGAGCCGATAAAATTGGTGACCAATTTGGAATTCAATATACCATTTTGGCAGGCGGTGATGAATACCAGCATATTGAAGCTGTTAAGAAAACCAATGCCAAATTAATTGTACCTGTTAATTTTCCAGATGCCTATGACGTTGCCAATCCTTATGCAGCACAGTACGTAAATTTGAGCGACATGCGCCATTGGAATTTGGCTCCCACCAATTTAAAAGTATTGGAAGACAACCAAATTAGATTCTCAATAACATTGCACGATCTAAAATCAGCCTCTGAGTTCAATGGTAAATTGATGAAAGCAATTACCCATGGCCTTTCAAAAACCAAAGCATTGGAGGCCTTGACCACCGTGCCAGCAGAAATATTGGGCAAAGCAAGTGAAATAGGATCGTTACAAGCTGGCAGACATGCAAATTTCTTGATCACATCAGGAGATATTTTTGATAAAAGCACCACTCTTTACGAAAACTGGGTGCAAGGGACCAAAAATGTAATCAATGATAAAAATCAAAAAGACATTCGTGGTGACTATAAGTTGATGGCCGGCAGCGCTACTTATGAAATGTCCATAACAGGCGAAGTAAGCAAGCCAAAGGTCGAAATCAAACAGGACACCGTAAAGTTATCTTCAAAAATAGATTATACGGGAGATTGGTTAGATCTTTCTTTTTCAACTGACGACGGTGAAAAGATGTATCGCATGACCGGCAGGGTTTCTAAAAAGGCTGATGACCTCAGCGGCAAATTAGTTTTGCCCAATGGCCCTGAGAGCACCTTTAGAGCTACCAAAACTGCCAATTTCGAAGAAAAAGCCAAAAAGGAAACGGAAGAGGCAGAATCACCCGAATTGGTATCCATCACTTATCCTAACATTGGCTATGGGTATAAGACAAAACCAAAGCAAGAGAATTTGCTTTTTAAAAACGCCACCGTATGGACCGGTACGGCCAAAATGGAAAATACCGATGTTTTAATAAAGAATGGAAAGATCAGCAAAATCGGTAAAAATCTTTCAGGTGGGGCTGCCATTGAGGTCGATGCTACAGGCAAACATTTGACCGCAGGTGTAATTGATGAACATTCTCATATTGGTGCCTTAGCCGTCAATGAAGCAGGTCAAAATTCTTCGGCAGAGGTGAAAATGGAAGATGTAGTTGATTCCAGAGATATTGATTTATACAGAAATCTTGCTGGTGGGGTGACCACCATTCAATTACTGCACGGCTCAGCCAACCCCATTGGTGGCAGGTCTGCAATCTTGCGACTAAAGTGGGGTGAAGATGCCGAGGGACTACTTTTTCCCAATATGCCCAAGTTTATCAAATTCGCCTTAGGGGAAAATGTAAAGCAGTCCAACTGGCAGAGCTATTCACGATTCCCCCAAACACGCATGGGGGTCGAGCAAGTATTCATGAATTACTTCCAGCGTGCCAAAGAGTACGAAGCCTTGAAAAGGAGCGGACAGCCTTATCGATATGATGAAGAAATGGAAACCTTGGTCGAAATATTGAACGGTGAACGTTTTATCAGTTGCCATTCATATGTTCAAAGTGAAATCAATATGCTCATGAAAGTGGCAGATAAATTTGGTTTTAGGGTCAATACCTTTACGCATATTCTTGAAGGCTATAAAGTAGCCGATAAAATGGCCGAACATGGCGTGGGCGGCTCAACCTTTAGCGATTGGTGGGCTTATAAATATGAAGTTAAAGACGCTATTCCCTATAACGCAGCGATTATGGCCAGCCAAGGGGTGACCGTGGCAATAAACAGTGATGATGCCGAAATGTCCCGCAGACTCAACCAAGAAGCAGCCAAAACAATGAAATATGGTGGTGTCTCTGAGTTGGAGGCTTGGAAAATGGTAACATTGAATCCAGCAAAATTATTGCACATTGATGACCGCGTGGGCAGTATAGAAGAAGGTAAAGATGCCGATGTGGTTTTATGGTCGGACCACCCCATGTCGGTATATGCCAAAGCAGAAAAAACCTTAATAGAAGGTACCGTGTATTTTGATCTTGAAAAAGATAAAATGCAAAGAGCAGCTGTGGCCGAAGAACGCAACAAGTTGATAAACATGATGTTGAAAGAGAAAGCTGGAGGCGGTAAAACCCAAGGTCCTCGACAGAATAAAAAACCACGATTTGAATGTGAAACCCTTTAAAACGAAACTGATGAAAAATTTAATAACAGTAATTACAATTTTTTGGGGGATCGGTAGCGTGGCACAACAAACCCCCGCACTGCCACAAACAGAAGCCATGACCATTACAGGAGCTACTGCCCATGTGGGTAATGGAGAGGTCATTGATAACTGTACCTTGGTTTTTGAAAATGGAAAAATTACAGCGATTGGCGCCAGTGGGGTTGCCAGTAAAGGCCAAGTTATAAATGCCCAAGGCAAACACGTGTATCCTGGTTTTATTGCGCCTGCCAAAACATTGGGTCTTATAGAAATAAATGCCGTGCGCGCGACAAATGATACAGATGAAGTAGGCGATATAATTCCTCATGTACGCAGTTTAATCGCCTACAATGCAGAATCGCAGGTAGTGGAAAGTATGCGCCCCAATGGAGTGCTGCTAGGGCAAATTGCACCTTCTGGAGGTCGTATATCCGGCACCTCTTCCATTGTACAATTTGATGCCTGGAACTGGGAAGATGCTGCTGTAAAGGTAGATGATGGTATTCATTTAAGCTGGCCCAACTCTTTCCGTAGAGGCAGATGGTGGATGGGAGAACCACGAGGGTTTCAACCCAACAAAGATTATCAAGATCAAGTGGATGCAGTAGCAGTTTTTATGAATAACGCTATGGCCTATGGTAAGGCAAGCAATAAAGAAGAAAATCCGGCATTTGCAGCGACACAGGGATTATTTGATGGTAGTAAAAAACTATACGTCTATGCCAATGGTGAGAAAGAGATTATTGATGGCGTTACCACCGCCAAAAATGCAGGAGCCAAACATGTGGTCCTCGTTGGTGGGTATCATGCCCATAAAATCACTGATTTTTTAAAGCAACATGATGTGGCTGTTTTGGTACGTTTCACCCATACGCTGCCCTATTTTGAAGATGATGACTATGATTTCACTTTTAAGCTGCCCAAATTATTGAATGATGCCGGGCTTTTGGTAGGATTGCAAAATAGCGATGCCTCCAATTTTCAGACTCGTAACCTGCCCTTTTATGCAGGTCAAGTAGTGGCACAAGGCTTGGACAAAGAAAAGGCCTTGGCGATGATCAGTAGCAATAATGCCAAAATCTTGGGTATTGACGGCGATTATGGGACTTTGGAAGTAGGCAAAAGTGCCACTTTGTTCATATCGGAAGGTGATGCCTTAGATATGCGTGGTAATATTATTTCACGTGCATTTATTGATGGCAGGGACCTCTCATTGGAAACCCATCAAACCGAACTATGGAAACGGTACATGGGAAAATTTGAAGGTGAATAATAAGTATAATCAACAGATAAATAATGCCATTAAATCGCTAGTTTATGAAGGTTTAATGGCTTTATTGATTGATAGTGGATATTTCAACCAATAAAAATACTACGTAGTTAAAATACATTAATCACTTAAGAGTAAAACATGGTAACAATGAAGTATATCCTATTATTTGTACTACTCATTTCTATCACTTCATGCAAGCAGTCTAAATCGAGTGATAAAAAAAATGCAATAATAAAAACTGAGCAGCAAATTTCGTTTGTGACCGATCGTGATGGCAATTCGGAAATA
>JABDND010000168.1 GCA_013001145.1 Croceitalea sp.
ATTGCCGATTTTTTATCGAATCAGAGCATCCCTATTATCTCTGCAGAAGCCCTGCTGCTAAATAGCAATGAGGTGGTCATTTTTTTGATATCGCTCTTGCAGTTTATCAACCATCCCAACGAAAAGGGGTGTCAATTTGCCATACTCGAGTATTTGGCCGGTCAAGTAGAAAACAAACATGCTTTTATCACTGAACACATGGATCGCCTTGCGTCTTTTCTTTACGAAGTATATGGTTTTAATTTAGATGCGGCTGGTCAAATGAACACTTATGACCTATTGGAGTTGGCAATTCAAAAATTTGATTTGGTCCCTGATTCCAATGCCTACGTTGCATTTTTAATGGATGAAGTTCATGAGATGGGCATCAAAGAAAATGTCTCCGTTTTTGAATTTCTACATTATTGGGAACTTAAAAAGGAAAAATTGGCCATAAAGGCGCCCGAAACCATGAACGCCGTTCAAATTATGACCATTCATAAATCAAAAGGGCTTGAATTTCCTTTTGTAATATTTCCATTTGCTGATAGTCTCATTAATGATAAATCTAAAAGCAATGATGTATGGGTGCCTGTTGAAAGTAATATGTTTAGTGGTTTTGATGAATTGATGATCAAATGTTATGACGACCTGCAGTATTACTCGAACGAGGCCAATGCCGTGTATCAAATAGAAACTGAAAAATCAGAATTGGACGATTTTAATGTACTTTATGTCGCCATGACGCGAGCTGTACAAGGGCTATTTGTGCTGCCGACCCATAAAACGGGCAAGTCGAAAGATGTAAAAGATAGCTATGCAACACTATTGACGGACTATCTAAAAACATTGGGACTTTGGGAAACTACAAAGATGACGTATGGCATGGGTGAACTCTCAAAAAAACAAGATTCCGCAGAAATGACATCAACCGAGTATATACCTTATATATATACCACCAAAAATAATGAGGCCTTGACCATCGTGCCTTCCAATTTTCA
This sequence comes from Croceitalea sp., assembly GCA_013001145.1. Taxonomy (GTDB): domain Bacteria; phylum Bacteroidota; class Bacteroidia; order Flavobacteriales; family Flavobacteriaceae; genus Croceitalea. The sequence goes on from JABDND010000168.1 coordinate 981, forward strand.
TTATTGGAATCAAGAAGAGCAACAAGCCATTGACAAGGGCAACAAGCTCCATAAGCTTATGGCCAATGTCAAATTTAATACCGATGTTGACAACGCTATTCACGCATTGGTTAAAATTGGTGAAATTACTCGTGAAGAAGCCTCTGGTTATGAGCAAATATTGACGCAACTTGTAAACCACCCTCAACTTCAAGGTTTATTCCAAGATTTTGATCAAGTCATGAACGAAATAGATGTTTTGAACATTGACGGTACCCTAATTAGACCTGACAGGGTAGTGGTCAAGAATGGTAAAACCACCATCATTGACTATAAAACAGGAAAAATATTTGATTCGCATAAAAAACAGCTTGAAAATTATGCGCAGGTTTTTTCAAAAATGGGGTACTTTGTAGATCAGAAAGTGCTCATTTATATTGATGACACGATAAAACCCATTTTCATTTAACATATGTACGGCAAAATAAAAGATCACTTAACGAAAGAGCTGGAGGCCATTAAAGAAGCTGGTCTCTACAAAAAAGAAAGAATAATTGTCTCACCTCAAGATGCTGTGATTAAAATTAGCACCGGTCAAGAAGTCATAAATTTTTGTGCTAACAACTATTTGGGGCTTTCCTCTCATCCTGATGTAGTGCAAGCAGCCAAGGATACTTTGGATTCACATGGATTTGGAATGTCGTCCGTTCGTTTTATCTGCGGCACTCAAGACATTCATAAAGAGCTGGAACATAAAATTGCCGAGTTTTATGAAACTGAAGATACCATATTGTATGCCGCTGCCTTTGATGCCAACGGTGGGGTTTTTGAACCACTTTTAGGCCCTGAAGATGCCATAATCTCAGATTCGTTGAACCATGCTTCAATTATTGATGGGGTTCGCCTGTGCAAGGCCAAAAGATATCGTTATGCAAATAATGATATGAATGATCTTGAAACTCAACTAAAACAGGCCAATACTGATGGTGCCAGATTTAAGATTGTGGTAACCGATGGGGTGTTCTCAATGGATGGTGTATTGGCCCCCCTTGATAAAATTTGTGATTTGGCTGATAAATACGATGCTCTGGTCATGATTGACGAATGTCACTCCGCAGGCTTCATAGGAGAAACTGGCCGTGGAACTCTTGAAGAAAAAGGGGTAATGGGTCGTATTGATATAATAACCGGAACTTTGGGTAAAGCCCTGGGCGGTGCCATGGGTGGTTATACCACCGGTAAAAAAGAAATTATTGAAATATTGCGTCAACGCTCAAGACCTTATTTATTTTCAAATTCCCTGGCGCCAACAATCGTAGGGGCGTCGATAAAGGTCTTTGACATGTTGCGAACAGATACCAGCCTACGTGATAGGTTGGAAAAAAACACCCAATACTTTAAAAATGGAATGAAATCCGCAGGCTTTGATATCATTGATGGTGACTCTGCCATAGTCCCGGTTATGCTTTATGATGCTAAGCTGTCGCAACAGATGGCAGACATGCTTCTCGAAAAAGGCATTTATGTAATAGGATTCTTTTACCCTGTGGTGCCCAAGGATAAGGCTCGCATAAGGGTACAATTGTCGGCGGCACACAAAAAGGAACACCTAGATAAAGCCATAAATGCATTTTTGGAGGTTGGAAAAGCGTTAAAAATCGTTTAACTGCACAAAAATTTCCATGTAATGCACTAAAAAAAATAAGAAATTGATTTTGTTAATAGTTCTTAACAACTTACATTTGCAGCTGATAAACACTTAAACTTAAAATTTTGAACATGAAACATCTTAGCAAATTTTTTGTTGTAGCCCTACTCGTTTTAGGCTTGAACAACCTTCAGGGGCAAGACGAAAATAATCCTTGGCAGGTGAGTTTTGGTGTAAACGCTATTGACGTTTATCCAACAAATGATACTTCTGCCTCTTATCCAACAGGTACCTTGTTTTCTGAGTTTTTTAATGCAAACGACCACTGGAACATTATTCCTTCAGTATCTTATGTATCCGTCTCTAAATATGTAGGGGATGGTTTCTCGGTAGGTGCAAGAGGATCCTTAAATAGAATTGAGAAATTAGGCGACGTTGCAGTTGATGATCTTTCTCATTATGCTATTGATGGTACAATCAAATACAACATACTTAAAAACACCAAATTAGACCCATTCGTTGAAATAGGTGGTGGTTATACTTGGGTAGATGAAATTGGTGCTGGAACATTTAACAGCGGCCTTGGTTTAAACTACTGGTTCTCTGACAATGTTGGTTTTTCAGTACAATCTTCTTACAAGCATGCTTTCGAAGATTACGGCGTAAGACATTTTCAACACCTTGCTGGTATAAGCATTAAATTCGGTGGTACCGATACCGATGGTGACGGTATATATGACAAAGATGATGCTTGTCCAGAAGTTGCTGGTCTTGAAGCCTTCAATGGTTGCCCAGATTCTGATGGTGACGGTATCGAGGATGGCAAAGATAGCTGTCCTGATCAAGCCGGTTCTAAAGAAATGAACGGTTGTCCTGATGCTGATGGCGATGGTATAGCCGACAAAGATGATGCTTGTCCTAATGAGGCTGGTGTTGCTGCTTTAGCTGGTTGTCCTGATGCTGATGGTGACGGAGTTGCCGATAAAGATGACGAATGTCCAAGTGAAGCCGGTCCTGCTGAAAACAAAGGATGCCCATGGCCCGATGCTGACGGTGACGGTGTTCTTGACAAAGACGATCAGTGTCCAGATGTTGCTGGAACTATAGCCAACAATGGCTGTCCTGAAGTAACTGCTGAAGTTCAAAAGCAATTGAACGATTATGCTAGAACTATTTTGTTCGATACCGGTAAAGCTTCTTTGAAAACTGAAACAGTCTCCGTTTTTGTTGACATTATCAGAATATTGAACGAGTATCCTAACGCTAAGTTTACCGTTGAAGGTCATACTGACAGTGTAGGTAGTAGCAAATTGAACCAATCTTTATCTGAAAAGAGAGCTAACTCTGTTAGAGACTTCTTAGTCAAAGAAGGTATTGGTTCTGACAGGTTGACTGCTATTGGATATGGTGAAGATAAACCTATCGCTACCAACAACACAAGAGCTGGTAGAACTCAAAACAGAAGGGTTGAAATCAACCTTGTAAAATAAGTTTAAGTTTCAAACTAATATTGAAAGCCCCGACTATCCGTCGGGGCTTTTTTTTATATGCAGCATTTTTTAAAACAGGTAGTAGACACCACTTTTCAATACCACCAAGAGTTTAAAAATCTGGTCTTTATTGTACCTAGCATACGTGCATCCAGTTATTTAAGGAAGTATATAAGTGAACAGCTTGAACAACCTATACTCGGCCCACGAATTCTGAGTATAGAAGAATTCATCACTGAGCTCTCACAATTAAAACCACTCTCAAAACCTCAGTTATTATTTAAATTGTTTGAGGTTTATCAGAAAAGTGACCTTAAGGAAAAAGATGATTTTCAAGATTTTAATAAGTGGGCCTATACACTTTTGTCAGACTTTGATGAAATTGATCGTCATTTAATCGAACCAAAAAAAATATTTGACTACCTCACCGCAGTCAAAAAATTAAAAGAATGGGGCGTTGATAAAAATCCGACTGCACTTATTTCGGATTATTTGAAATTTATCGCCAATTTATACAACTTGTATCTTGAATTGCAAACCGACTTATCGTTAAAAAATGAATCCTATCAAGGCATGCGTTATAAATGTGCCCTGGAACATCTCGAAAGCTATATTGAGCGACAACAGAAAGTCAAACACATTTTTGTAGGTTTCAATGCCTTAAACACTGCAGAATCAAGCCTAGTTCAATCATTTTTAGAAAATGGAACTGCAGAAATATATTGGGATTTAGATGAATACTTTCTCAATGACCCCCTTCATGAAGCGGGCTACTATCTTCGCCAACATTTAAAGAATTGGCCTTTTCTTCAAAAGAACCGACCCCAAGGCCTTTCGCAAAACTTTTTGACAAGTAAAACAATAGAGATTACTGGGATACCCAAGAATACCTCACAGGCCAAATATATAAGTACCTTGCTTCATCAAATTTATTCACAGCAAAAAGCTGAAAAGCCCATAGCGCTTGTTTTAGCCGATGAAAGTTTGTTGCCTGCCGTTATCAATAGTATTCCCCAAAACGTTCCGTCTTATAACATTACCATGGGCCTTCCCTTGACCCAAACCCTTTCTGCCAGTTTCTTTGAATTATTATATGCTTTTTATACCACCAAAACCGAAACTGGTTGGTATTACGCCAATGTCTTAAAGCTATTGACCCATTCATTTACCATAAAACTTTTAGATCAAGACCACAGGGGCAGTGTCCAAAAGCTCGTTACAGAAATACGCGAGAAAAATCTCGCCATTATTGAATCTGACGATATACTAAATATTTTACCCTTTGCAAATGAAATAGTGCCCCTCTTATTTGCAAAAGAACCTATAGACACAAAAGATTTTATTTTAACCAGCAAGCGCTTTATCATTAATATCAAAAATGAACTGAACAAAGAAAATTCTGGTATTGAAATGGAGGCCCTCAATACCTACTATCAACTGTTCGAAACGCTTTCACAATACTTGGATAAACATCAATTTTTAAAAGAGCTTTCGTCAATAA
>JABDND010000176.1 GCA_013001145.1 Croceitalea sp.
AACATAAAATCCTCTAAATCAATAAGATAAAGAGGATTTAAGTACTCGAGGCGGGACTTGAACCCGCACGGGCAAATGCCCACAGGATTTTAAGTCCGGCGTGTCTACCAATTCCACCACTCGAGCAGGACTTAAATAAAAAAACGCTGCGAACAGCGTTTTGAGCGAAAAACGGGATTCGAACCCGCGACCTCCACCTTGGCAAGGTGATGCTCTACCAACTGAGCTATTTTCGCATTTTTAGGAACGTGCACTTTTACTAAGTGCGGATGCAAATTTAATACATTTCTGTAAAATAGAAAGAAAAAAGTTAAGAGGTTGCCTTTTTATTTTTGCTCAAAAGCCGCTTGATTTCATTCAATTTCATCAAGGCCTCAACAGGCGTAAGCGTATCAATATCTAAATGCAGAATTTCTTCTTTGATCTCTTCCAAAAGCGGGTCATCCAAATTGAAGAAACTCAACTGCATTTCATTTTGAACCGCCTTCATGCTATCGCCCAGTGCCGCATCGGAATGTGATTTTTCCAATTTTTTGAGTATCCTGTTTGCTTTTTGTAGTACTTGTTGGGGCATACCGGCCATTTTGGCCACGTGAATTCCAAAACTATGTTCGCTGCCTCCTGGCACCAATTTGCGCAAGAACAATACATTGTCTTTGAGTTCTTTTATCGAAACATTAAAGTTTTTGATTCGATCAAAACTGTTGGTCATTTCGTTGAGCTCATGGTAATGGGTTGCAAAAAGAGTTTTGGCGCGAGCTGGGTGTTCGTGCAAATATTCGGCAATGGCCCATGCAATCGAAATACCGTCATAGGTGCTGGTGCCACGTCCTATTTCATCCAATAAAACAAGGCTTCTTTCTGAAAGGTTATTCAAAATGGAAGCCGTTTCATTCATCTCCACCATAAAGGTAGATTCTCCCATAGAAATATTATCGCTGGCCCCCACACGAGTAAATATTTTATCGACCAGGCCTATTTTCGCCGAGGCAGCAGGAATAAAACTACCCATTTGGGCCATAAGCACGATGAGTGCCGTTTGGCGTAATAGAGCCGATTTACCACTCATATTGGGCCCTGTTATCATAATCACTTGTTGTGAGTCTCTACTCAAGACCACATCATTGGCGATATAGCTTTCGCCCAAGGGCAGTTGCTTTTCTATGACCGGGTGCCTTCCTTCTCGAATTTCCAAGTTGGTGCCCTCATTGATTTGTGGCTGCACATAATTGTTTTCGGTCGCCAATTGGGCAAAACCACAAAGGCAGTCCAATTTTGCAATGAGCCTCGCATTTTGCTGTACCTCTGTGATATGGGCCTGTAACCAAACCAACAATTGTTCAAATAGTTGTTGTTCCAAAAACGCAATGCGTTCTTCGGCACCCAATATCTTGGCTTCATATTCTTTAAGTTCTTCGGTAATGTAACGCTCGGCATTGACCAAGGTCTGTTTTCTCACCCAGCTTTCGGGCACCTTGTCTTTATGGGTGTTGCGAACTTCGATATAATACCCAAAGACGTTGTTGGAGGCTATTTTTAGCGAGGTGATGCCAGTGGCCAAAGTCTCGCGTTCCAACATTTTATCCAAATAATCCTTGCCCGAAAATGCCAAACCACGAAGCTCATCCAATTCATTGGAATACCCTTTGGCGATGGCGTTTCCTTTTTGAATATTGACCGGGGCCTCTTCATTAAGGGTCTCCTTGATTTTTGAGCGCAGGGCTTCACATGGGTTCAAACCTTTGCCCAGTACTTGCAGCGATTTGTTGGCACTTTCCATGGCCAACTGTTTGATAGGTATCACTGCTTCAAGTGAGTTTTTTAACTGCACCACTTCCCTAGGATTGATTTTACCTGTGGCCACTTTGGATATCAATCGTTCCAAATCGCCCATTTGTTTGATCCAACCTTGTATTTTTTGTAAAGAGGGTTCATGATCTTTTAAAAAGCCCACCACTTGGTGACGTTCTTCAATTTCACCTTTGACCTTTAATGGTAAGGCCAACCACCTTTTTAATAACCGGCCGCCCATGGGTGATATGGTACGGTCAATGACCTCGATAAGCGTGACCGCATTGAGGTTATTCGATTGGTATAATTCTAAATTTCGAATGGTAAAGCGGTCCATCCATATATAGGATTCTTCGGCAATTCGTTGCAGTTTATTGATATGCTGCAACTGGCGGTGTTGGGTCTCAGAAAGGTAATGCAAGATGGCGCCAGAAGCTACAATTCCGTGCTGCAAATGGGCTACTCCAAAGCCTTGCAAGGTTTTGGTTTTAAAGTGTTGTGTAAGGCCTTCTTTGGCATAATCTTCTTGAAAGATCCAATCTTCTTGAAAAAAGGTATGAAAATGGCTTCCAAAGAGCTCCAAAAACTCCTTTTTATGGGCTTTGGATAACAAGACCTCATTGGGGGCAAAGTTCTGTAGCAACTTATCCATCTGCTCCACGGTGCCTTCTGAGGTCAAAAATTCACCGGTGGATATATCCAAAAAAGAAATACCCAATTTAGAACGACCAAAATGAAGCGCACATAAAAAATTATTGCTTTTTGCTTGTAAAATATCATCATTTAGGGCGACACCAGGGGTAACCAGTTCGGTGACACCTCGTTTAACAATGCTTTTAGTGAGTTTGGGGTCTTCCAATTGATCACATATGGCGACACGTTGCCCTGCCTTTACGAGCTTGGGCAGATAAGTGTTGAGGGAATGATGGGGAAAACCAGCCAACTCGGTGCGATCGCCCCCATTGTTGCGATGGGTTAAAACAATGCCCAGAATTTGAGCCGCCTTTACAGCATCTTCCCCGAAGGTTTCGTAAAAATCGCCCACGCGAAACAGCAAGAGCGCATCAGGATGTTTGGTCTTGATGGTATTGTACTGCTGCATCAAAGGGGTCACCTTCTTTGTTGTTTTAATGCCTGCCAAGTGTAGAAAGTTTAATTTTACCGAAAATAGGGACTAAGTTGCGGTTCTTTATATTTTGTTGATATTTCAAGTGTAAAAGTTGAAAAATATGCGAAAACTCGCCAATAACGAACTGGAACGTCTTACCATTGAAGAATTTAAGAGAGTTCAGAAAATTCCTTTGACCTTGGTTTTGGATAATGTTAGAAGCTTGAACAACATTGGTTCCGTATTTAGAACGGCCGATGCTTTTTTGGTCAATAAAATATTTCTCTGTGGAATAACCGCCCAACCGCCACATAAAGACATTCAGAAGACTGCTCTTGGTTCAACCGAAAGTGTAGCATGGGAATACCGTGAGCATACTATTGATTTGGTTCATGAGCTAAAAGAAAAAGGTTATCAAGTGTTTTCGATTGAACAGGCCGAGAAAACAATTATGCTCAATGATTTCAATACGGCCCAAAAGCAACAGTATGCCCTAATATTTGGCAATGAGGTAAAAGGTGTGGCGCAAGATGTGGTCAGTATCAGCGATGGGGTGATTGAAATTCCTCAATTTGGCACCAAACATTCCCTTAATATCGCAGTGACCGCAGGGATAGTTGTTTGGGACTTTTGGAGCAAACTACAAGGTACCCAATAAAAAAGGCCCCCTACATAAGTAAAGGGCCCAACATAGAGTTTGAGTTAGTTAGTTTCTGATTTAACAGAGCGCTAATAAAATAAAACCGATCGTTATATCCAAATATTTGTACATAAGACTTAGGGTAACAAAGTGATCAATTTGGTCTCTATCGTATCGATAATTTGCTCATAATGGCTAGTATCAGCAACAAAATCAAGATCGCCTAGGTCTACCAACAAACTGTTTTGTTGCGGATGACTCTTCATAAAATCCATATAACCGCGGTTGATTTTCTCCAAATACGAAGCTTCGATATTTTGCTCATAATCACGACCTCGTTTTTTGATGTTTTCGAGCAATCGGTCGGTTTTTTGGTATAAATACACGTAAATGTCTGGTTTTTTAACCTCTTTGTACATAAAATTGAACATTTTGCGGTACAACCCAAACTCATCTTTTTGTAAGGTGATTTTGGCAAAAATCAAAGATTTGAATATGTCATAATCACTGACCATGAATTTTTTGAACAGGTCAAATTGAGAGGTGTCATCTGTAAATTGTTGGTAACGGTCTGCCAAAAATGACATTTCCAACGGAAAGGCAAAACGCGAGGGATCTTCGTAAAATTTCGGCAGAAAAGGATTGTCGGCAAAGCGCTCCAAAACCAATTTGGCATTAAATTCACTCGCTATTTTATGGGCCAAGGTTGTTTTACCGGAACCTATGTTCCCTTCAATCGACAAAAACTGAAGTTGTGAAAATAGGCTGTTTCTACTTTTATAAAGGGTATGGTCGGTCTTTTGCAAATACGATTCATCTTTTGATTCTTGAAGCAGATTTCGCGTGTCTTTCTTCAATATTGGATGATATACTTGAGGCGCAATATCTGCCAAAGGCTTCAACACGAATTTGCGCTGTGTCATGGCAGGATGGGGAATGTTCAATTCCGCAGATTTTACAATCTTATTTCCAAAATAAATAATATCAATATCTATAGGTCGAGAGGTATAACCAGCATCATTTCGCTGAATGCGGCCCAAATCTTTTTCCAATTGTAAAAGTTGTTCCAACAATGCTTTTGGCGATGACTGTGTTTCTATGGCAAGACAGGCATTTAAAAAATTATCGCCCTCAAAACCCATCGCCGGATTTTCGTAAACATGTGATACCTGTACTACTAGACCAACCCTTAATTCAAGTTGAACAATGGCTTTTTGAAGGTTGAGGTATCTATTGCCCAAGTTACTCCCAAGCGAAAGATATACGATGTTTGTTTTGCCCATAATCTGACTGGCAAAATAAACAAAACAAAGCGACAATACTTATCTTTGCGCCTTAATTAAATGATTTTGGAATGAAGTTTTTAAGAAATCTACTTGCGGCCATTTTAGGGTGTTTGATCGCTTTTGGCATCCTGTTTTTTATGTTCTTCCTGTTTGCCGCGTTGTTGGGGAGCGTTGAAGAAGGTCCCAAGGTACGTGAAAATTCCATTCTAGAAATGCAATTTGCCGAACCCATAAGCGATTATGAGGGCAGTACTGATTCTGATCCATTTGCCTCCCTTTTTGAAGCAGGCCAAGGATTGGACGAGATTCTGCATGCCATTTCAGTGGCCAAAACAGATGATAAAATAAAAGGCATAAGCATAAATACCGGTTTTTTGATGGCGGGTATGGCACAGACACAAGAAATACGGAGGGCTCTCGAAGATTTTAAAGATTCGGGTAAATTTATTTATGCCTATTCTGATTATTATACCCAAAAAGACTACTACCTGGCCAGTATTTCTGATAGTATCTATTTGAATCCACAAGGTATTATGGATTTTAAAGGGTTGGCGACCGAGGTATTGTTTTTTAAAGACCTGCAAGAAAAAAGCGGAATTAAGATTGAAGTGATACGCCACGGAAAATATAAAAGCGCGGTCGAGCCCTATTTGTCCAATACCATGAGTGAAGAAAATAGACAGCAGATCAGCGAATTGATCAGTTCGCTTTGGAATTCTATGGCCGATGAAATGGCGCTTTCAAGGGGCATGCAATTGGCCAATATCAATGTCATTGCCGATACCTTGGGGGGTAGAACACCCGATTATGCAAAAAAATCCGGTCTCATTGATGAGATAGGCTATTTTGATGAGTATGAAAACCTTTTGAAAGATGCCATGGGTATCGCGCTTGATGACAAATTGAATTATGTGGCATTTGACGATTATGCCAAATTGGTGAGGCGAAGAAACTTAAAATCGGGCAAAGAAAAAATTGCCGTGATTTATGCCCAAGGTGAAATCATTTACGGCGAGGGCAACAAAGACTTTATTGGACAGGGCATTATGACCAAGGCTTTAAAAAAGGCACGGCAAAATGAAAATATAAAAGCTGTGGTGCTAAGGGTGAACTCGCCGGGTGGGGTGAGTTTGACCTCGGATATCATTTGGCGCGAAGTGGCACTGACCAAACAAGTCAAACCCGTTGTGGTCTCTTTTGGCAATGTTGCAGCTTCTGGCGGCTATTACATAGCGGTGGGAGCCGATAAAATCTTTGCTGAGCCCACGACGATTACGGGCTCAATTGGAGTTTTTGGTACCATTCCCAATATTAGTGAGCTTGCAGGCAACATGGGTATCAATGCCGAACAAGTGGGCACCAATAAAAATTCTGTTGACTACTCCCTTTTTGAACCCATGACCGATACCTTTAGAAACCAAATTTTAGAAAGTATTGAAGATACCTATGACACCTTTTTGAACCGCGTTGCCGAAGGCCGCAATATGAACATTGAAGCTGTTGATGCGATTGCCCAAGGTAGGGTATGGAGCGGCATTGATGCCCAACGCTTGGGATTGGTCGATGAATTGGGCGATTTGGAAGCTGCCATTGAAGCGGCGGCCGAACTTGCAGGTGTAACAACGTACGGAATTAGAAAATATCCCGTATATAAATCAGATTTTGAGCTCTTGATGGAAGATTTTGGCGGTTCCAAGGTCAAATTGGGCCAGGCCATCATCAAAGAAGAAATAGGGGCGGAGGCCTATCAAGCCTTCAAGGATTTGAAACAAATGAGCCAGCAAAAAGGAGTTCATACCAGAATGCCCTTTACCCTGAACATCAAGTAAGCCCATGAACGCGAAAGACCAAAAACTGGCCTTTAAGATTTATTTGTATTTAGGGGCTTTGTTCATTACCTCTTTGGTGGTTTCCAACTTGATTTTCCAAAAGTTTTTTTACTGGTACCCCTTTGGTGACGCCACTGTTTTTGGGGCACCTTTATTTGAGGTCTCGGTGGGTATTTTACCCTATCCCATCACTTTTTTGATCACTGATTTGATTTCGGAAATCTATGGAAAAAAGAAGGCAAATCAGGTGGTTACCGCAGGAATTTTTGCTTCCTTTTTCTCTATGGGAATCGTCATGGTGGCGATTTTGGTTCCCGCCATTGCAGATTCTGGCATCGATGACGCCACATTTACAAAGGTCTTTGGGCTTTCACCCTTGGGTGTATTGGCTTCGATGTTGGCCTACCTCTTTGCTCAATATGTAGATATAAGCATCTATCATTTTTGGAAAAAATTGACCAATGGTAAAATGCTGTGGCTGCGTAACAACTTTTCCACCTTTAGTTCACAATTGATCGATACCTTGACTGTAGTGGCCCTTTTGTGTGCATTTGACGTGTTGCCCTGGGATAAGTTTTACGGTTTGGTGATCAGCGGTTTCATTTTTAAGATAATTATAGCATTCTTTGACACCCCTTTGCTATATCTTTTCGTATATCTACTTAGAAAAAGGTTTAATCTGAATGTGAACGAAGAAATACAGCTCGATTAAGCCCTTAAACCATTACAAAAAAGCAAAGTTCTTGCATCCATTATGAAAAACAAAGTTTTAAAGATTTTTGGTGTTCTGTTCTTATTGGTGTTGGCCATTTTGATTGCCGCACCTATTTTTTTAGAGGGCAAGATTGCCCAAATTATCAAAAACAAGGTGAACAATAACATCAATGCCACCCTTGATTTTGAGGATGCCGATTTGAGCCTGATCAAAAGTTTTCCCAATGCCCACCTGAACTTGACCCAACTCTCATTGGTCAATAAGGCACCTTTTGAGGGAGATACCCTATTTAAGTCTGGTACGCTGGCGTTGGACATGTCAATAAAGGAATTATTTAAATCGGCCGATGAGCCTATTGCCATCAAAAGTGTACGCTTGGATGAAGCCCAACTGCATATTAAAGTGGATGCCGCTGAGAATGCAAATTACGATATTGCCAAGGCAGACGAGTCCGCGGGCGAAGCTTCCTCTGCATCATCCAATTTTGTCTTGGACCTACAATCGTATGAAATTACCAATGCCCTTGTAACTTATGATGATATGGCCAGCGACATGCATTTATTGGTTTCTGAAATCGACCATAAAGGCCAAGGTGACCTTTCATTGGAAACCTCTACATTGACCACCAAGACAAACGCTTTGTTGTCTTTTGAGATGGATGGGCTTCAGTATTTGAACAAGAATACCATTGCCCTTGATGCCCTGATTGGCATCGATCTGAAAGAAGACAAATATTCTTTTTTAAAAAATACGGCCTTGCTCAATCAATTGCCTTTAGTCTTTGATGGGTATGTAAAATTAAATGAAGATAACCAAGAGGTCGATATTACCTTCAAAACGGCTTCTTCAGACTTTAAGAACTTTTTGGCGGTATTGCCCGAGGTTTATGTCAAGAACATTGAAGCGGTCAAGACCACAGGTAATTTTGAAGTGGATGGTCAGTTAAAGGGCATTGTGGACGATACCCATATTCCACAATTTAATATCAACATCAATTCAGAAAACGCTTCGTTTAAATTCCCTGATCTACCCAAGGCGGTCTCCAATGTTTTCATAAAGGCGCTGGTCAAAAATGAAACCGGGATTACCGAAGCAACTTTTGTCAATATACAACAGCTCTCGTTTCAGATTGACGAAGATAAATTCAATCTAAGTTCACGTATTACAGATTTGATGGGCAATACCAAGGTAAGGGCGAACGTAGATGGCAAAATCAATTTGGCCAATTTGGCCCAAGCCTTTCCTATGCCAGCGGCAACAGAATTGTCGGGTATCTTGACAGCAGATGTCAAAACCAACTTTGATATGGCCTCGGTAGAAGCCAAAAAATATGGGAATACCCAAACCGAGGGTAAGCTGCGTGTGACCGATTTCAAGTACCGGTCCGATGAGCTAAAGAGCCCCGTAGTGATCAACACCGCGGCCGTTACCTTTAATCCTAAAACGGTTAGCTTGAATACTTTTGAGGGCACTACAGGCCAAACCGATTTCAAAGTGGGCGGTACCATAAACAACCTGCTTGGGTTCATGTTCAACAATGAAAAGGTGGAAGGTAAATTCAACATGCAATCCAATACCTTGTCCCTCAATGATTTTATGGTTGAAGAAACCGCTGAGACCCAAAAAGACCCTAACCAAAAAGGGGTGGAACGTATTAAAATACCTTCATTTTTGGACTGTACCATTGATGCTACGGCCAACACTGTGGTCTATGACAATTTGAACTTGAAAAATGTTTCGGGGCGATTGAAGATAAAAGATGAAACCGCCACCTTAGAAGGACTGAATTCTGACCTCTTTGAAGGCAAGTTGTTGGTCAATGGCAGCGTTTCCACCAAAGAAGCGGACACCAAGTTCAGCATGAATTTAGGTATGGACAGTTTTAAGATCAGCGAATCGTTCAAGGCCTTGGACCTTTTTAAAGCCTTGGCCCCCGTCGCCAATGCACTGCAAGGTAAATTGAATTCTACCATCAGCTTATCGGGAAATTTGAATGATGATATGACCCCCAATTTGGCAACATTGACAGGCAATGTCTTGGCCGAATTATTGTCGACCAAGGTAAATAAAGAAAATGCCCCCTTATTGACGGCCCTGAGCAACCAATTAAAATTCATTGATTTGGATGCTTTGGATTTCAGTGGCTTAAAGACCGCCCTTGCTTTTGAAAACGGAGCGGTAAGTGTAAAACCTTTTGATATCAAATATAAAGATGTCGCCATTGGGGTGGCAGGAAGCCACACCTTTGACAGGCAATTGCAATACACGGCAACCCTACAAGTGCCGGCAAAGTATTTGGGAACCGATGTCAACAACCTAATTGCCAAGCTTGATGAGCCCGAATTGCAGAATTTGAGCATTCCCGTAGTGGCCAATATTGGAGGCAATTACAGCAGCCCCAAAGTAACGACAGACTTCACCTCAGGGATTAGTAAATTGACCAATCAGCTCCTTGAAATGCAGAAGCAGAAATTAATGAACAAGGGTAAAGACAAGGCCAAAGATTTGCTGGGTGATATATTAAAGACCGATAAAGGCGACAGAACCCAATCCAGTACAAAGAACAATGAGGTCAAAGAGGTCTTGGGCGGTTTGTTGGGCAAGCCCAAAGACAGTTTACCCAAAGCCAAAGACAGTACGGCCAAAAAAGATGCGGTCAAAGAAGCCGCCACCACTATTTTGGGTGGACTTTTGAACAACAAGAAAAAGAAAAAAGACACCGTAAATTGATGCTTTACGTAGTTTTGGCACGGTATTGATACGGATTTCTTCCCGGTGTGTTTTTAATGGGTTTTTGAGGCAATCGTTCAAAACGACCACTGGCCAACATTTGCTTTTGAAACCGACTTCTATCCACCGATCGCTGCATAATGGTTTCATGTAACCCATGTAATTGTGGCATTGTAAATTTGTTGGGTAATAGTTTATAGGAAAACTGCTCTTGTTTCACATCTTTCTTCAATCGTTCTTTGGCCTTTAACACAATTTCTTTGTGATCCAGCCACATGGGCGGAAGTTCATTCATATCAAACCATTCTAGGTCTTCAAACATGATGCCTGTCTTTAGTTTGGTATTATTGATATGAACCAATGAATAATAGGTGAGGCTTACAAAGCGATTGGCAATCCAAAGGTTTTCTTTCCAAGGGATGTTTTTTGTTTTAAAGAAAGACTTTAATTCAGCTTTAAAGCTACGATTTGCACCACCCATGACCGTTAAAAAGCTAAGATGGGCATCATTGAGCCCTGTGCGTTCGAGCATTATTCTTTTGGCGGCATCATCCACAGACTCCGTTTTGCTTACATAACCGCCGGGCAGTACCCACTTATTATTTATTTGCAACAATAAACATTTGAGCTGCTTGTTCTCATAACCAATAATGACCATGTCTATGGAGAGATTGGGTAAATATTGACCCGCAGAATCATTCATAAACTTTTCGAAATCCATACCCAAAACTATAATAATTGTGACATAAAGACACAATTAATTTTGTTTTATATTTGAGGTGTAACGTCACCTATAAAACAAACATGAAAAAAAGCGTAAAAATTGTATTGAAAGTACTGGGAGTGCAATTGCTATTGGTAATCATTGGCGCATTGATAGGTTATTTTTATTTTAAAACCACTTTTTTCACTTTTGAAAAAGAATATGATGAAAACCGCGATATAATAGAACTCACAATACAGGGCCATACATTTTTTGACTTAAATGCCAACGGCAGTTTGGATATTTATGAAGATGAGCGGGCAGCGATTTCAGATCGTGTTCATAATTTACTTGAATTGATGACCTTGGAAGAAAAAATACATTTGCTCAAAGGTTCGGGCATAGCCTCGGCGGCAGGAATGAATGAACCCGGCGAGGGTATTGCCGGTGCTGTGGGCACCATCGTGCCAACACCGCGATTGGGCATTCCAACGGTTTACTTATCAGATGGTCCCGCCGGATTGCGAATTGCACCCAAACGCGAGGGCGAAGAACGTACCTATTACGCTACGGCCTTTCCCATAGCCACTTTGTTGGCCTCCACTTGGAACACAGCAGATGTTCATGAGGTGGGCAGGGCCATGGGCAACGAAGCCATGGAATATGGTATAGATGTCATTTTGGGACCGGGAATGAACATTCACCGTCATCCCTTGTGTGGTCGTAATTTTGAATATTTTTCAGAAGATCCCATTCTTTCAGGATATATGGGAGCCGCTATAGTAAATGGTATTGAGTCCCAAGGTGTAGGTACCTCGGTAAAACATTTTGTGGCCAATAATCAAGAGACAGATCGCACCTTGAATGATGTGATTGTTTCAAATCGTGCCTTACGTGAAATTTATCTAAAAGGCTTTGAAATTGTGGTGCGCGATGCGCAGCCATGGACCATCATGACTTCTTATAATAAGGTCAATGGCACTTATGTGACACAAGATGCTTTTTTATTGACCCAGGTGCTTCGTGATGAATGGGGTTTTGAAGGCTTGGTGATGTCCGACTGGTTTGGCGGTAAAGATGCGGTGGCCCAAGTGAGTGCCGGCAATGATTTGTTGGAGCCGGGCACCAAAAAACAATGGGAGGCCTTAACGGAAGCCGCCGAAGAAGGAACCTTGACCAACGAAGTAATTGACCGCGCTGCAGGCCGTATTTTGACTTTGGTCTTTAAGAGCGGCAAATTCAAGCAGCCCACATTCAATAATGACCCTGATCTAAAGGAGCATGCCCAAATCACAAGGCAGTCTGCCTCAGAAGGGTTGGTATTGTTAAAAAATGAAGGTGCACTACCCCTTGCCAAAAATAATAATGTGGCACTTTTAGGGGTAACCTCCTATGACTTTATCGCGGGGGGTACCGGTTCTGGCGATGTCAATGAAGCCTATACCGTTTCTTTGGAACAAGGTTTGCAAAATGTAGGTTTCAGCATCAATCAAACGGCCAAGGATATTTATGAAAAGTATAAATCGGCCAACCAAGAGGCCTTTATAAAGCCAGAGGGCATTACCGCTATGTTCAACCCCTATGACCCACCAGAGATGTCATTTACCGCGGCCGAGCTCACATCGATAGCGCAAAGTGCTGATGTGGGTATTTTCACCATAGGCCGAAATGCAGGTGAAGGGGGAGACCGGGTTGAGGTTGACGACTTTTTATTGACCAATGTGGAACAGCAAATATTGAGTGATGCAAGCATGGCATTTAAGAGAGAGAACAAAAAATTGATCGTGGTGCTGAATATTGGCGGTGTTATCGAAACCGCTTCTTGGAAAGCACAACCCGATGCCATATTACTGGCATGGCAGGGCGGCCAAGAAGGGGGTAATTCTGTGGCCGATATTTTAAGCGGCCAGGTGAACCCAAGTGGTAAACTGCCCATTACTTTTCCCAATGCGCTGGTGGATCATGCATCGCATACCAATTTTCCGCTTGATGGGGAGCAAATGAGCCTTGGCGGCATCATAAAAGACATGATGTTGGGGAGCAAGGAGAAAAAGGAGGCCGATAAGGTCAAAAACAAAGATTTTACCTATTATGACGAAGGTATTTATGTGGGTTACCGGCACTTTGACAAAGCGCAAATGGAAGTTTCCTACCCTTTTGGCTTTGGACTTTCGTATACCGATTTTGAATTTGGAGACTTGGACGTTACCCAAGAAAATGATACGATCAACTTGGCCTTAACCGTCAAAAATATCGGTGCCCTCGCAGGGAAAGAGGTGGTTCAGGTGTACGTTTCAAAACCAAATACCCAAATTGATCGCCCTGTTCAAGAATTGAAAGCATTTGCAAAGACCAAAACTTTGCAGCCCGATGAAGAAGAGACGATTAAATTTGCAATACCCAAAGCCGATTTGGCCTACTGGAATGAGGCCAATTCAACTTGGACCGTTGAAGAAGGCATGTATCAAATAAAGGTGGGTAATTCCTCTAGAAATATGCTCCAAATGACCGAAATAACGTATGGGAAAGGTGAAGAATAAGCCGTTAGGCCATTAGCTTAGTTATAAAGGGGTTATTTATACTCTCATTGTTGACTTGTCGACAACGGTCTCGTGTAAGCGTAGTGCGGGGTTTCAGAAGAAATAACTGTCCGCCCGCACTAAACTTTGATAGTTGCAAAATAGTCAATTTGACCATTTCAGTCCACATTGCGCTTATGCAATGTTGGTGGCCGTATTTATTTTTTCTTATGTCCTGGTTCCCATATCAGTCGAACAAAAGAACTTAGTCTCTGATTTTCGCGACTCACAGGAACTCCTGCTACAATTCCAATTAGCAAATTGTCTGCCATACCTAATCTCATTTGAGGTCTCATGGTCATGTCGAAGTCTCCGCTGTCAATGGTTTTGTTAAACTCAACCCCGATAAAATTTCGTGTACCTGAAATCATGTAGTGAAAACTGGTATTGATGTCATAAGTCGTATGAAATTTGTTGGTGATGAAACTCTGTTCAATCATTGGTCCTGTATAAATCAACGTATGGAAGTTATTACCCCATCTTTTTGCTACAACCAAGAAAGGATTATAGACATTACCTTTAATAAAGGGCTTTCCAAAATTCCTGAAGTTAGAAAGTTCAAACTCGTTTATGTATCCGAGTGCGATTGAAGTAGCCGTGGGCTCATTTACAAAGAAAGACCATTGAGCAGCAATTTTAATACTGTTCAATTGATTGGATGGAATTGAGTCGTTTGCTGTTCCGTTTACTGGCGAATAAAAAGTGAAAGGCAACTCGATTTCTAAGCCTAATCGGTCAATGGGTGCCCATTCATACTCAATTAGAGCTTCATAAGAGTCGAATTTAAGATTGTCAGTAAGACCTAATCCTATGTTCCATTCTTTTTCACCTTTTCTGGCTCCTAAATCCCGTATAAGGTCAATATATAAAGGTTCTGCGTGTAGCACCTTGTCGGGTTCTTTCTGGTCCTCAATTTGTTGAATGTAAAGACTATCTTTTTCGGCATCAGTAACTTGAGCAGAAATATTTGTTGAAGGTGCCAATACAATGATTAGCACCAATAATTTTTTGATGTTCATTTTTGATTTGTTTTAAATGCAATAAGAATTACCCCGTGTCCTATTTGGTCACAGGGTGAGATAGAGCTGGAAAACAAATCAAACTTTGGGTGGAGGACTGTCTATTTCGTTGAAGTCTTTTGTTAAGCGAGCTTCATAGTCAGGAAAGAGTGTTTTTCTTTTGAGGAATTGATTCTGGGCAAACTTGTCGGCTTTGATTACATGAACCAACAAGTCAATTTTTACATTCTTTTTTTTGTTGTGGTCTTCGGTATCGTGGTCGTCATACTCTCTGATGGCATTTTCAAATCCCAAAACTTTTTCGACCACTATTTCCACGATACTTTCTTGGTCATTGATGGACAAGTCTTCTGGAATATGTTCAGGGTTAGGGTCTGCTGTGTCAACGCTAATGTTTAGCAGGTACAGTCCCATAAGCCCCCAAAGGAATTTTGTGAAAATGCTATTTCTTATTCGACTTAACACAGTTCAAAATTAACGTTCTTTTGTCGATTTTCTTATATGGCAACCAACGTACCGCTGTGCGTAACAGATATTGTTATTTTTTTTGTACTTGCTTTAAAATGGGGGATAGTTTAAAAGTACAGACAAGGCACTAATTGTCCAAAAGGCACTTCGCCTTTTTTATGAAAATAATTTATTTAATTGCCAATGGTCAAGCCCACATAATAGCCTTCACTGCCTCGCACATTAAAAACGGTGTCATCGTCAAACAATAGGTATTGCCCTTTAATGCCCTTTAATACTCCTTGATACGACGGTGTTTTGTCCAAATTCAGGCTTTTGACTTTCTCTGGGTAGCGCAGTACGGGAAAATGCAGTTCTGTTTCGGTATTGGTGGTAATGTAATATTCTTGCGCCTCTTGGGGTATGTAGCCCTTCAATTTTTCGCGCCAGGCGGCCAAATCCACATCTTTGATATCATTGGTGAGCATTTTGCGCCAATTGGTTTTATCGTTCACATGGTCTTTGAGGGCTACCTCGGTAATGCCCGCCAGATAGCGGTTGGGCACTTCAACAATTTCAATGGCCTCATGGGCACCTTGATCGATCCAACGCGTGGGTACTTGCGTTTTGCGGGTAACGCCCACCTTTACATTGCTTGAATTAGCCAAATACACAATATGCGGCTGTAACTGCACTTTTTTTTCATAGGCCAGGTCACGGTCTTCCTTATCCAAATGTGCCGTACTCAGCTCGGGCTTCATGATCCAATCGCCGGCCAAGGGGGTTTCATAAAAGCAGGTACGGCAAAAGCCCTGTCTAAAAATGGGACGTTCATTACCGCAATTAAGACATTGATATTTGATGAAATCTATTTGCAGGTTTTTATCCAAAGCCTGGTTCACATTGAGAAAATCATTGGCGAAAACCAGGTAGTATTGAATGGGGTCACCCATTTCTGTCTGCATTTTGCGCAATACCCCTTCGTAAAGCATGTAAAAATTATTGTTTAGTGAATTTGAAAATAAAGCCTATTTTAGCTAAAGCCCTATTATTTAAAGGCTAAATATACCTAAAATGCCCATACCGTTATTCAACTCCATCGCTTCTTGGCTCCTCAAAAAAAGGTTCCATCAGATAGAGCTGTTTTTAAAGTACCCTGTTGATGTACAAAAGGAACTGCTACAGCATTTGGTGGGTTATGCCGAAGAGACCACTTTTGGCAAAGACCATGGCTTTTTGGGTATGAAGACCTACGAAGACTTTGCACAAAATGTACCCGTGGTGAGCTATGAGGAATTTGCCCCTATGATCGAGCGCACCCGTAGAGGTGAGCAAAACCTTTTTTGGCCTACCCACATCAAATGGTTTGCCAAAAGCAGCGGCACCACCAATGCCAAGAGCAAGTTTATTCCGGTAAGTGCCGAGGCCTTGGAAGATTGCCATTACAAGTCGGGCAAAGACCTCTTATGCCTGTATCTGAACAATAACGAAAACTCACAATTGTTCACGGGTAAGAGCCTGCGCCTGGGCGGCAGCAAAGAACTTTATGAAGACAATGGGAGCTTTTTTGGTGACCTTTCCGCAATTTTGATAGACAATATGCCCCTATGGGCCGAGTTTAGCAGCACACCCAGTAGCAAGGTTTCTTTAATGAGCGAGTGGGAGTCAAAACTACAAGCCATTATTGAAGAGAGCATTAAGGAGAACGTGACCAGCCTGGCGGGAGTTCCTTCATGGATGCTGGTACTCTTGAACAGTGTGATTGAA